>JAJYGO010000406.1 GCA_021785115.1 Chloroflexota bacterium
CAACATCTACGGTGTCCAGGCGACGTTCCTGGCCGTGGTGGTGGTCGCGAGCTATCTCGGCCACCGATACTTCAGTTTCGGCGGGAGCCGGCGCGGGACGATCGGCGGAGCACAGCTTCGTCCCAATGGAGGCGCGGAGGGAGACTGATGGTGGATCAAGCGCTGGGCGCGCGTCGCCGCCCGCTTCTGACGATCCTCACCCCGTGCTTCAACGAGGAGGGGAACGTCCGCGAGGTCTGCCGCCAGGTGCGTGCGGTCATGGAGACGCTGCCCGGGTACGACTACGAGCACCTCTTCATCGACAACGCGTCGACGGACCGGACAGTCCCCATCCTGCGCGAGCTCGCCGCAGCCGACCGGCACGTCAAAGTCATCATCAATACCCGCAACTTCGGGCAGATACGCTCGCCCTACCACGGCCTGCTGCAGGCGAGTGGCGACGCGGTGATGACGTGCGTGGCCGATTTGCAGGATCCGCCCGACCTGATCCCGCAGTTCGTGCGACGGTGGGAAGAGGGCTACAAGGTCGTCATCGGCGTGAAGCAGGGGACGGCCGACTCGTGGCTGATGGCAAAGACGCGCTCGTTCTACTACTGGCTTGTCGGCAAGCTGTCGTCAGACGTCGAACTCGTGCACAACTTCACGGGGTTCGGCCTCTACGACCGACAGGTCGTAGAGCAGGCACGGAACACCGATGAGCAGAACCCGTACTTCCGAGGTCTGGTCGTCGACTTCGGGTACGAGCGGGCAGAAATCCCATACATTCAGCCCGCACGCAAGCGCGGGGTCACGAAGAACAATTTCCTGAGCCTCTACGACATGGCGATGCTGGGTATCACCAGCCACTCCAAGGTTCCGCTGCGCTTGGCAACGATGGCTGGATTCGCGCTCTCGCTCATCGCGCTCCTCGTCGCGTTCGCGTACCTGGTCCTGAAGCTCGCCTGGTGGCAGACGTTCGACCTAGGTCTCGCGCCCCTTGTCATCGGTGTCTATTTCCTCGGCGCGGTGCAGTTGTTCTTCATCGGGCTGCTCGGCGAGTACATCGGTTCGATCCACACGCAGGTCCACAGGCGGCCGCTGGTCGTGGAAAAGGAACGCATCAACTTCGATGAACCGGCGACGCAGCGTGTGAGGCGACGGCGTGCGCCGCTTCGCATGCCAGTGGGTGACGCACGGCATAGCACGCGAGCGGCTCCGAAGCCGTCGAGTCACATCGAAGCTGACGTTCCAGAAGCGACCATCGCCGTCGGTGGGTAGGCCTGGGCCAGAGCAGGCCGAACGCGAGGAAGCCTCGTCCTGCGTCAGGTCAACGCGAGGCGTGCGGGCGGAATGGCGTAGAGGATCGTGTCGAAACCCTCCCGGACGTGCGGGCGAAGGAACAAGCCGTGGTCCGGCGCCATCTTGTGCACCTGCGCGGCGAGCTCCCAGAGATCTGCCTGCCTGTGGTACGCGGCCACGGCGAGCAGAGGGTTCCCGACCTGGACGGACCTCGTGGCCCCACGCAGCGCGGCTGACTCCGCGCCTTCGATGTCCATCTTCACGAATGTTGGTGCTTCGTCGATCACCTCGTCGAGCGAAACGCACTCCACTTCCGTGTCACCGGCATCCGAGAAGCCAGCCCCCGCCAGCCCCGTCGCACTGAACCGCGCGACACCGGTGTGGTCCGACGTGGCTGCCTTCCGGAGGTGGACGCGGTCGGCGAGATCTGGTGGCAGCGAGTCCACGACCGCGGCGAGGACCGGGTACGAAACCGGGTCGGGTTCGAACGCGTAGTACGCCTGCCAGGACCTCAACCGCCGGCGCACGTCAAGGAGCGTGTCTCCGGTGAATGCTCCGCAGTCGACGAACACTTCGGCGGACGTCGCCCGGACGAGTCCGTGCGCGAAGTACTGGTCGGGCTCAGGCGCCGAGAGCGCGGCGAAGTCGGCCGTCAGCCGCCAGCGCACCTGGCCGACGTACTCTCGGAGCGATCGAGCGTCCCCCCAGAGGTCCGCCACCTCCAGGATGTGGTCCCGTGACTTGAGGACGTTGGTCGGGGCATCGATCGTGATGTAGGGCAGCGCTTCGTCGCCCAGCCCCCAGTACAACGGAATGAACGACTCCACCCGTTTCCAGCCGCGCCGGTGCAGGTCGCTCCGCGTCAACAGGAAGTCGTGACCGCCCTCAGCGCGCCAGATCGTGACGATCGCGAGCCCATCGGCGGCGAACCGTGACGTCGCGTCCTCGACTGAGAGGACGGGTACGCCGTCCACCGCCGTGCCCCACCGAGCGGGATCGTTGTCGATGAACGCAGCCGCGTCCTGTCTGTGCGTACGCAGCAGCCTCAATGTCCGGCGGCCAAGGTTCCCCGCCCCGTAAAGCACGATCGGCGCGGACGGCGGTTCCTGCAAGCGCTTGACCAGACTGCGTTCGCGCGCTCTCGCCGCCTCGGGCGACTCGTCGAGCAACATGCGAAGGTCGTCGATGAGGGCGGTGCGATCTCGGCTCAGATCGGGCGCGGTCACAGGCCGCGGCTCATGATCACACTCTTCAGGTCATCGTTGTTCGCATAGGGGCTGTCGATGTCGCCAATCCCGATCGGCTCGTCGACACAGACGTCTCGGAGTAGCACCTCACCACGCATGAGTTCGCGGCACGAAATCTGGCCGCGCTGGAGCGGAATCGCGAGGTACACGTCGTCGTCCCGCAGGGCGTGACCCTTCGCGAGATCGCGCGCCGCATAGACGCCTCGGACCAGCGAGTCCAGGTACTCGATCTCGCGCCGCGAACTGACTCGCCACGCCTCGCCGGGTGGCCCGCACATCTCCTTGGCGCCCTTCCACGCCTTGAACCACGCGTCGACCTGCTCGGGAAGGGAGCAGTAGGGCGAAACAGGGTGATCGCCTTCGTCGATGTCGACGTGGCGCTCGAACGTCCGTGCCCCTTTCGCATACGCGATGGTCACGGAGGAGAGCCAGTCGCGGTACTCGTGCGAGGACCAGCCAATGGTGTGATTCGGGTAGCGCCTGACCAGGAAGTCAATCTGGTTCAGCTGCAGCTCGCTGTTCTCACTTGGGTACAGCGAGACGCAGTGATTGATGGCCAGCGGGATGTTCCGGTTCTCGAAGAATGTGACGAGGTCGTCGATGTCCTTGAGCGAACTGCCGCCGGTCGACACGATCACCGGCTTCTTCGCCGTGCCGATCTTCTCGATGAGCATCCAGTCGTTGCCGTCGGAGCTCGCGATCTTCAGAACCTGGACGCCGAGTTCCTGGCAAAGGTCGACGGACACCTCGTCGAACGGCGACGCCATCGTCACGCAGCCGGCTTTGCGCACGGCGTCCACCAGCGTGGCGTAGTCCTCCGCGCTCATCCTGGTGTCGAGGGTCTTCTTGATGTAGCGGATGTCGCTTCGGTCGCGGAAGCTGCGGTGGATGAACCGGTCGACGTCCCGGAACTGGAGCTTCATCGCCGCACGGACGTTGTTGAACCGGACGATCCGCGAGTACGTAGTGATGATCTTGAGACCGCGCTCGACGCTGCCCCAGTGGTTGTTGGCGATCTCGAGGACGAACAGGTCTTCGAAGATGTCCCGGTTCACGCTTTCCCTCCCACGGCCGCCCCGAGCACAGCCGCCGCTGCCTCGGACAGATCGCCAACGTCCAGTCGCGCCGAACCCGGCTCGCGGTCGCACAGGGGCCCGGCGCCACTCGTGACTGCGATGAACGCGGCGCCGCACGACACCGCCATTTCTTCGTCCTGGCGCGAGTCACCGACCACGACGGTGTTCCGCGGATCGAGGCCGTGCGTCGCCATGCAGCCGGCGGCGAGCTCCGCCTTGGAGATCGGCGCGTCCCCATCCTGCTGCCCGACGATGGCCTCGATGCGGTGTCGGAGGCGCGCTGCGTCAAGGACGAGTTCGGCGGCGCACTGCCGCTTGTTCGTCACCACGAAGACGCGGACGCCCGCCGCGCGTAGATCGTCCAAGCACCGGACCGCGCCGTCGCAGACGTCGAACTCCTGCCACAGGCCACCGTCATACCGCCGGCGGAAGGCCTCGGAAACCCGGACGATGACCTCGTCGGGGGCGGACGGGACCGCCGTGCGCACCATCAGGTCGAGTGGGAGGCTCAGGTCGAGTGTCGTGCTCGGCGGTCCGCCGAGCACGTCCATCAGCGCGGCCTCGAGGGCGCGCCGGACGCCCGGCCGCGTGTCGACAAGGGTGCCGTCGAGATCGAAGAGCGCGGCCTGCCAGCGCGGCGCGGCCATCATGACTCGCGCCCCCGACCCCGTCGGCAGCGGTTCGTCGCGGAGCGAGGGCATGTTCTCCGCGATCTCGGCGGGATCCAGGAACGGATACATGTCTTCGAGGGCGGGAGAGACGATCGTGCCGTCGGGCAACGCCCGGGACCTGATCCGTGGCTCGAATCCCTGCGCCGGATCGAGCTCGACCTGGCATACCGTCGGTCCCGCGGCGGAGAGCACGCGCTCGATCGTCGCGTCCATGTCCAGCGGATCCACCAGCCGCGCCGCCCGTATGCCGTACGCCTCCGCGACGCGCGTGTAGTCGGGTAGCGACACGCCATCCTCCGGTCCCGAGCCGATCGTCGCGCCGAAGAAGTTCTCCTGGCTGCTGCGGATGGACATGTACCCGTGGTTGTCCAGGACGAACAGCTTCACCGGCAGCCCATGGTGGCGCACCGTCTGCAGTTCCTGGACGTTCAGCTGCAGGCTGCCATCGCCGGCCAGACAGACGACTCGGCCGCCCCCGCGCGCCACCGCCGCGCCGACCGCCGCCGGGAGGTCGTAGCCCATGCTGGCCGACCCGGAGTTCGAGATCAGGCGCTGTCCGCGCTGCAGTCGCGCGACCTGGAACGGGATGATCGTCGCGGAGGCATTGCCACAGACGACCACGTCGTCGGGCGCGAGATGCTCGAACAGGCGCTCGATGAAGTGGTAGGGGTTGATCGGGGGACGATCGGTGCGCTGTGCCGCACGTACCGGCGGGTAGCGTGTGACGAGCGAGCGACACCAGGCGAGCCACTCTGAATGGCGCGATCCATCGAAGTCGGACAGTTCAAGCTGACGAACGAGCTCCTCGAGGAAGATCTGTGCATCGGCCTGGATCGGAAGGTCGATGCGCACGAGCGGGCGACGGAGCTCCGCGGGGTCGATGTCGACGACGATCTTGAACGCGGACGGCGCGAACGCCTGCCAGTTGTAGCCCACCTGCCTGACGTTGAGCCTCGTCCCGAGGGCGAGCAGCAGGTCTGCGTTCTGGACCGTGAAGTTCCCTGCCCGCGTGCCGATCGTGCCCTGACGGCCGCAGAAGTGCGGATCGTCGCTGGCGATGAGGTCGTGCGTCCACGCCGTCGTCACGGGGATGCCCAGGCGCGCCACCGCTTCCTCGAACTCGCGGACCGCGCCGGCGAGGCGGACGCCGGTGCCTGCCAGGAGCACGGGCCGGCGGGCGGTCGCGAGCCGTCGAACGACTTCGGCGACGTTCGCGTAGAGCGCATCAGCGTCGAACGCGGCCGCCGGCGGCGGAACGAAGCCTTCGAGAAGATCGGGTTCGACCATCGACGACTGCACGTCGATCGGCACGTCGATCCAGACCGGGCCCGGACTGCCAGTCGTGGCCTCGTACCAGGCGCGTTCAAGGTCGCAGCGAATGCGGCTCGGGTCATCGACCGACACCGCGTACTTGGTGACCCCGCGAACGATCGAGACAATGTTCGATTCCTGGTCGCCGAGCTGACGGAGGCCGATCTCCGGGTAGCTGCCGGCCCACGTCTCCCGCTTCACCTGTCCAGAGATCACGACCATCGGGATCGAGTCGGTCCACGCCCCGAAGACTCCGTTGAGCGCGTTGATGCCGCCCGGGCCGGTCGTCACGCACACCACGCCGGGGCGCCCGGTCAGCCGCGCGTGGGCCTCCGCGGCCATCGCGGCTGCCTGCTCGTGGTGACAGCAGACCGCGTTCAGGGTGGGTTCCCGCCGAATCGCATCGTCCAAGAACATCGCGCCACCGCCCGTCACGAGGAACACGTGACGCGTCCCACGTTCGGCAAGGAACCTGAAGATGTAGTCGGCGACCGTCATCCGCATCGGCGCGATCGTCCCCCGAGAGCCTGCGTCCTCACTTGTCCACCAGCAGGGCGCGGCGATCCACTGCCCCGAGGTTCATGCGGTACCAGGACGAAAGGTCACGAATGGCGACCTCCATCGGCGTGAACGAGGCCTCGCCGAGCTGGCGCCGGAGCCGGCCGTTGTTTCCGGAGTACGGGAGGCCGAGGCCGGGCTCGGACACGACGATCGGAACCGGCGATCCGAGCTGGGCCTTCACCTGTTCGGCGAGATCCAACAGATTGGCGGTCGAATCCGGGGCGAGGTTGTAGGCCGCGTCGGCATGGCGGCCCGCAAGGAACCGTTCGACGATCGGACCCAGGTCATCCACGTAGAGGTAGCTGAACATCCGGTTCTGGCGCAGAGTGATGGGCAGGTCGAACAGGCACTTGCAGATCGCGTTGGAGATGAACCGGATGGAGTAGTCCTCGTACTTCCCGAAGACCCCGAACAGGCGCAGTTCCACCACGTCCGCCGTCCTCGACCGGTACAACTGGTCCAGGTACTCGGCGATCGCGTACTTGGACAGGCCGTGCTCGTCGGACGGCAGCCAGGCGCCGAACTCGTCTTCGGTCACGCGGACGAGGGGCCGATCTACGCCGTAGACGGCCCCAGAACTCAGGAACACGAGGCGGCCGAAGCGGTGCCGGTTGCGCATGATCGCGAAGAACATCCGGAGGTTCGTCCACAGCTGCCTGGATGGGTCGGCCGCGTTCCGGTGCCCAGGCCGGACCGCGCCGTGCACAACGACATCGACGTCGTGCGAACGGAACCAGGCGTCCACGGCCTGCGCGTCGGTCAAGTCGAGGTCGGTATGGCTCGGTGCGCAAACCTCATGCCGAGGGGCGAGGTACTCGAGCAGGTTTCGCCCGATGAAGCCGCTCGCACCGGTCAGCAGGATCCGCATCCAGCCTCACTCCCAGGCATCGACGTGCACCGCTGTCGGGGCCACCCCACGGGCCACCAACTGGTCGGTGAGCGCGGCGAGCATCGCCGGCGGCCCGCTGAGGTAGAAGGCCGGATCGCGGAGTCCGGAGAGCAGGGGCCACGCGCGCTCCACCTGGAGCCGGCCGTCGGTCTCCTCGCACACGAATCGGGCCGTCAGCGCAGGCGCCGACCGGGCGCAGGATTCCACGAGCTCCCGGTACACCAAGAGGTCTGGGGTCCGGGCACCGTAGAACAGGAGGACGCGCTGCGCGTCGTGGGGAGTGAGCGACCGCAGGAACGCGGTGAACGCCGTGAT
>JAJYGO010000501.1 GCA_021785115.1 Chloroflexota bacterium
CGATCCGCTGGCGAGGGAACGTGTCAGGGGTTCGCCCGGCCAAACGAACGCGTCTCGGGAGGCTGAGGCTCTCGACAGCACTCTCGTGAATGATCGGGGTTAGCGGGATCTCCGTGGGCGTCGTCTCTCCAAAGCGCGATGCGGGACAGATCACGCGCTATCTTGCGAATCTCCATCAGACGATTCATCCCGACACGAAGCTCGAGTACCTGCTTCCGTACCCGGGATACGCTCAGGCCTTCGGAGTCCCGCTGGACATTGCGAGCCCAGAGACGGGCGGCTGGGCCTACTGCGATGAGCCCGCTCCCGGAACGAGCGTTCGCGAAGGCGCCGCCCAGCTCGGCCGGGAGCTGACCCGCCGAATTGATGCGCTCTGGGCGAGTCGAGGGCCGAGCGTCGTTCTCGTTTACATCCCCGCGCGCTGGGAGCCATGGGAGGGATATGACTTCGACGGCGACCGCTTCGACCTGCACGATTTCGTAAAGGCCTACTGCGTCCAGAAGGGCATCCCGACGCAACTCCTCCGCGAGCGCACGCTCGTGAAGGAACACCAGTGCGAGGTCGTGTGGTGGATCGCGCTGTCGCTCTACGTGAAGTCGATGCGGACGCCGTGGGTCCTTGAGAGCCTCGGCCCGGATGTCGCTTTCATGGGGCTGGGGTTCAGCGTTCAGCCCGCGCGGCCGCATGGCCAACATGTCATCGTCGGCTGCAGCCATATCTACAGTGCCGACGGTCGCGGCCTGCGCTACCGACTGAGCAAGCTCGAAAACCCGATCCTCTTCGGCCGGAACCCCTTCATGAGCCGGGAAGACGCCCGGCGCATGGCCGAGAACGCCAGGCAGCTCTTCTTCGAATCGTTGGACCGGCTTCCCCGGCGCGTCGTGATCCACAAGCGCACGCCATTCCTCGGCGAGGAGATGGAGGGGCTGCGCGAGGGCCTGTCCGGGATCGAGGCAATCGACATGCTCGAAGTCACGGCCGACCCCGTGCTCCGCTACGTCGCCGAGTTCGTGAAAGACGGCCAGGTCAAGCCGGATGGGTTCCCAGTGAAACGCGGTACCGCCGTCGTCCTCGACCGTCGCCGAGCGCTCTTGTGGGCGCACGGTTCCGCACCGGCCGTGCAGCAGGGCAAGCGGTACTACCAGGGCAAGAGCCGCATCCCGGCACCGCTGGTCATCACCCGCCACTTCGGCACGTCACCGCTCGACGTCATCTCCCGGGAGGTGCTGGGACTCTCGAAGATGAACTGGAACACGTTCGACATGTACAGCAAGCTGCCTGCGACGATCGACTCGTCCAACACGATCGCTCGCATCGGTTCGCTCCTCGAGCGGTTCGGACCCGCCTCCTACGACTACCGGCTCTTCATATGACATCGGACCCGCGATCCAGCCGCGACCACGCCTGTGGTCATGCGTTCTCCGCCGGTCGCGTCGCACCCAAGTAGTCCGACCAAAGGTACGGCTCGATCCGAACCACTGCGCCGGTGTGTGGGGCGTCGATCATGTTGCCCTGGCCGACATACATACCGACGTGTGTGATATCAGCCGGCGAGGAGCCGAAGAACACCAGATCGCCGGGCTCAAGCGAGGTGCCTTGCGGCAGAAGCGGCCCCGCGTCGTACTGCATCTGGGCCGTCCGCGGCAGGTCGATCCCGGCCGCGCGGTATGCAGCCTGGACCAGCCCCGAGCAGTCGAACCCAACGCCCGGGGTCTCGCCCGCGTACACGTACGGAGTGCCGAGCTGCGCGAGCGCGTAGTTGATGGCCGCGTCGGCGGCAGGCCCCGGAGCAGCCGAGAAGGCTCCGTAGCGACTCGTCAACCCAAGGACTCGTGCCACGTAGGAATCTGAGTGGTTGTACGCGAAGATCGCAGCCGGGATGTCTCGCCCGCCGGACGCGCCGTTGGCGCACAGATTCCGCGCGGCCGCATAGATGGCGTCGGTCGGGTCGTATGGACTTGGCGGATCGGCGCCTCCCGGTGGAACCGGCCGGTCGTAAGCGGCGAAGGTCGCCGGCAGGAACTGCATGGGGCCCTCGGCGCCCGCGCTGTTGGCGCCGCTGTGCACGCCCGCGGCGGTAGAGATGCCGTTGCCCGATTCCACCGTTCCGATCGCGGCGAGCACGGTCCAAGGCAGCCCGGGACACGTTGCCGCGGCGCGCTCGTAGAGCACCAGGTAGTCCCGCGGGATCGTCGCGAGCGCGGCCCGGCTGGGCTCAGGACCGCTGCCGAACCCGAACAGGCTCGCGAACCCGGCTGCGGCAGCGCCCGCCAGCAGGGCCACGAAGACGAGGAGCCCTAGCGCGGACGCCGTGATGGTGGCCCCGGCGCTCCGCTCCTTCACCAGCCTGGGCCTTCCGCACTCGGGGGTCCCGCGAGGGCGGCGCCCGCCCTCCATGGCAGCCGGCAGACGGCCGTAGCCCCGCCCGCGGGGACCACCGGGGCGACCATTCCGGCGGCGACGGTGCGGCGGAGGCCGCCCATCACGGCTTCCCCCACCGTGGGCCGTCCGCCCCGGGGACGAGCTCAATGAGCTGGCGCCGCCGACGGGCGCCCGGGACAAGCCACACCGTCCCGGCGGGGCCGGTGTCGAGAGCGGCGGCCAGTTCGGCGCTGCCGGTGGCCACCGCCCCCGCGGCCGGATGTTCGGCCAGGAGGTCGTGCAGGTGGGCTTCCCGGGTGGCGCTGTGCAGCCAGATGAGCACCGGGTGGTCGGGGCCTCCGGCGGCGGCCAGCTCCGCGTAGCCGGGGAGCTTGGCGGCGAGGCGGCCGAGTGGCTCGGTGCCGGCGTCGTACTCGACGAAGAAGTCGGCCCGCTGCCCGTGCTCGGCCCATGCGCCGTAACCGTCTGGGCGGACCAGTTCGCCGTAGTGCTCGGCGCAGCGGCGTTCCGACCACCATGCGACGAACGCGGAGCCGGGGTGGGTGCGGACGTGAGCGGCGAGGGCGCAAAACCAGCCGTTGAGGCCGAGCAGGTGGCCGAGGCGGGGGCTGGCCGCCAGGCGAAGGACCCGGCGACGAAGGTCCGCCGGGGTGGGCGCGTTGACGCCGCGCTCGGCGGCAGCGATCGCTGCGCCTGACACACCGAGGGTGTAATGCCAGGTGTCGGACCCAACGAGGGTGTGCCACCGGAAGCGGTCGAGCACGCCGAGACGGGTGAGGCGAAGGAGCCGGCGCTGAGCGATGTCGAGGCTGGGGAAGGCGAGCTTGGCGAGTTGGTTCGTGGAGAGCACCTGGTGCTCGGCGAGGATCCCGACGAGTCGGCGGTCCCGGTCGGTCAGGGAGCGGAGCACGATGAGCGGGTCGCTGGCCCGAGCCGATGCGGATGGGGCGCCGCCGGCGTAGGGGAGGGTGGAGGCGATCAGGATTGTCACCAGGAGTCTGGGTTTCGGTCAGCCGCCCGGCTACGGGCGCCGACGTGCGAGTTCGAGCTCCCCGGGGTGCCGGTCTCTGTGCCGGTCTCTGACACGGGGACGGAGACCGGCACAGAGACCGACGGGGAGACCGGCACAGAGACCGACGGGGTGTCCTCGTCATCGGCCTGGGTGCCGCCAGCCCAGCGGCGAGCGAGACGATCCCGGCGGCGCTCGGCTGAGGGACGGCCGCGGCCGCGGGCGGCGGCGCGCAGCTCGTCGGTGTGGGCCTCGGCGACGGCGGGGGCAGGCTGAGTGGCAAGAGTGAAGCCGGTGGTGTCTCGCCCATCGACGACGAGGCGACATGCGACCTGGTAGCGGTCGAGGTGGGCCAGGTCGTCGGGGCCGAGGTAGGGCCCGACGTGCCGGGCGAGAATGCGGGCGTCGTCGGGGCTGAGGGTGAAGAAGACCTTGTTGCGGGCGTTGGCGGCCACGGCGTCGGCGAGGTCGCGGGACAGCTGGCCCAGGTGCTGGTGGGCGAGGGTGAGGGCAAGGTGGTACCCGCGGGCCTCGGCGAGAACGTCATCGAGCGAGCCGGGCAGGTGAAGGAAGTTCTGGCACTCGTCGACGTAGACGGCGGCGTCGAGCCGGCGCGGCTCGGGCACCTCGGCGCGAGCGGCGGCCGCCTGCCACAGCCGGGCAAGCAGCAGCGAGCCGACCAGGCGAGTGGTGTCGTCGCCGAGGACGCCCTTGGGGAGCCGGGCGAGCAGGATGCCTCCGTCGAGGACCCCCGCGAGGGAGAACGTGCTTTGCGCGGCGCCGAGGAGGTCGGCGGCGAAGCGCCGGGTGAGCACGGCCCGCAGCTTGTTCATGACCGGCCCGATGACCTGGGCCTGCCCTGCGTCGGAGAGCTGCTCGTACCAGGTCCAGAACCCGCCGAGGCCGGCGGGGTCGGACAGCCCGGTGGTGAGGTGCCGGCGGTAGCGGGGGTTGGACAGCAGCAGGGGGACGTGGGCGAGGGTGGTGCCGGCCTGGTGGGTGAGGGTGAGGCACGCGGAGCGCAGCACGTCCTCCGTGCGCGGCCCCCAGTAGGCCGCATAGAGCCGGTGGAAGACCCCGACGAGGTGGTCGACGACCAGCTCGGGGTCCCGGCCGGTGGTGTCGAGCACGTTGAGGGCGGCGGGCGACTCGGTCTCGGCCGGGTCGAGCAGCACCAGCCGGTCACCGACGCTGGCGGGCAGGCGGGCGAGGACATCGGAGACGAGGTCGCCCTTGGGGTCGAGGACGATCACCCCGCGTCCTGCGGTGGCGTCCGCGAGGATCAGGTTAACGAGCAGAGTGGACTTGCCCGAGCCGGTGGCACCGATGACGTGCGTATGGTGGCGGGCGTCGGCCACCGACAGCGCGACCCGGCGGGACGGTCCGGCGTCGGCGACCCCCAGGGGTTTGCCCGCCCGGCGTCCAGGGTGGTCGGCGGGGAGAAGGTGCAGGGGCTCCGGCTTCGCCGCGTCGCGGCGCCGGTGAGCGGGCTCAGGCATGGGCGACCTCCGGCGGCGGGGCGATGCTGCGGGACGGGGCGGCGGGCAGCCCGTAGCGGGCGGGCTCGGACGGCAGGTGCGCCAGGGCGGCCAGCTCGGGCGCGGAAGCCAGGAACCCCCGCCGGAGTCGTCGGCGGGCAAGCACGTCAGCCGGCCGGGCGAGGCGGCGACCAACGAGGTGGTTGCGCCCGGTGTAGAGCCCGAGGGCGGCGCTGATCTGGCGCAGCCGGGCCCGCCGACGGCGCCTGCCCTCACGGCCGGCGGGACCGGAGACGGCGTAGCGGACGGCGACCTCGAAATGCGGGGCGGCGCCGATCTTGGCGGTGATCTCGCGAACATCCGCGAGGGCTACGGGGTCGCTGTACGCCGACCCCCCGGTGGCCGCCGGCTGGCGGGCGAGGACGTCGAGGGCGCGCCCAACGGTCGTGACGGGCTGGCCGCGGCGGATGGCGCGCGCCGCGCGGCGAGCCCTGCTGACTCGCCGGCCCGCCGCCGGACGGGCCAGCACCTGCACCAAGGCCATGTCTCCCGCGGTGCAGCCAACGAGGGTGGCGAGCAAGCCGCGGATCGGGTCGCCGGTCGTGGACTCCTCGCCCAGGGGCAACCAGTCCGGGCGGGCGAGATACGCCTGGCCGCCCGCGGCCCGACTGCCGACGGGAAGCTGTGGTGGGGTGGCGATGCTGGCGCGGGAACCGGGCCACGCGGCCTCCACAGCTTGGGCCACGCCCGCAGCCGAGGCGGTGCGTGAGACCCATAGCCCAATCCGTAGGCCGCGGGCGTCCGTGTGCCATTCGAAGGCGACCGGCGGGCGGCGACCGGCCAGGGTGCGGCGGCCGGCGAGGAGGGGGGCGAGCATCCGCCACAGGGCGAGGCCCCCGCCGGGGTCGGGTTCGGCGGGCGAGGCTATCGCCACCCACCGGCCCCGCCTCGCCCAGCGCGCCCGGGTCGTCAGGCCGATCGAGGTGTAAGCGAGAAGGAGCGCCACCAGGGCAAGGGCGAAGGGCCACAGGGTGTGCGCCGCCGCGGTGAGCACACGGACGACGCGATGGACGAGATCGGTGGTGACCGGTCCTGGGTGGCGCAGGAACCGGCCAAGTGGACCGCCTGGGGTGACCGGGGCGTGCCTCTTGATCGCCGCCAGATCAAGCCCAATCACAGGTCCGGCTCCTCGGCGGCGAGTTCGGCGGGATCGGAGGTGACCAGGCGGTGCTCGGCGGGGCTGGCCACGGTCTGAAACGCGACGCGGTCCGACCCGGCGGCCAGCAACCCCTCGCCCCGGCGGGCCGAGAGCAGGAACGCGCGCTCGCCGTCGGAGAGGTGGAAGGCCTCGGTCAAGGCATCGACGGCCTGCGGCGCCTGGCGGAGCAGGATCTGGGTCGTGGCGTTCGCGACCACCGCCTGGCCGAGGTCCGATCCGAGGAGGTCGCCCGAGTCCTGGGTCACGACGGTCAGCCCGCACCAGTGCTTTCGGGCCGACTTCGCCATTCGGAACAGGAACCGCGCCCCCTCCGGGTCGCCCATGAGGAGCCACGCCTCATCCACCACGATCAGCCGGCGCCGCCGTCGTCCTGGATCGGCCACCCGGTGCCACACCGCATCCAGTGTCAGGAGCGTGCCGGCCGCCTTCAGTTCGTCGGGAAGGTCTCGGAGCGAGAAGACCACGAGGTGCCCCTCGGGCCGTGTGGTGGTCGGTCCGTCGAACGGCCCGCGGTGGGTGCCCGTCACGAACGGGGCCAGGCGGGTGGCGAGGGTTCGACCAGACGGATCGCCGTCCTCCTCTAGCGCCCGAGCTAGGTCCGCCAGCACCGGCGCGGGGCGGGCGTGGGTCCGAGGGTCCGCGGTGATCCCAACGCCGTGATAGGCCGCGACGATCGCCCGGTCAAGAGCCGCCCGCCCGGCCGGGTCCGGCACTTCCCCGAGGAGCACCGCGACCAGGGTGTGGATGAATAGCGCCCGCCGCGTCAGCGCGTCCGGCCCGGGTCCGAGGTCGAAGGGGTTCAGCCTGACGCCCGGAGTGCCGAGGTGCACGTAGGCTCCTCCGACCGCTCCGGCAAGTCGGGCGTATTCGTCTTCGGGGTCGATCACCGACACCTCGACCCCGGTGTAGAGCGAGCGGAGGGCCTCAAGCTTCGCCAGGTAGCTCTTGCCCGCCCCGGAGCGGGCGAGGATCACCGCGTTGTGATTGTCGAGGGCGAACCGGTCCCACAGGACGAGCCCTGAGCCCTTGGCTGCCACGCCGTAGAGCACGCCGGAGTCCTGCCCGAGCTCGCCCGAGGCGAATGGAAAGGAGGCGGCCAGCGCTGAGGTGTCGAAGCGGAGCCCGTCAACGGCTTTGAGACAACTTCCCGAAGGAATTACCGATCCACCTCCTCTCGCTCCTCGGGCTTGTTGATCCACACGGCGGTCGGAACCTTCGGTGGCGCCGGCGGTGTGCG
>JAJYGO010000251.1 GCA_021785115.1 Chloroflexota bacterium
AGGGATTCATTGCGCGCGGCTTGCGCGACGCGGAAATGGAACGCGACATCGGCCGCCACGAACGCGTCAGGGTCGGCTGCCGCCGAGCGCATCTCATCTAGATGCTTCCGCAGATCCGCTAGGTCCTCGTCATCTCGTCGGACTGCGGCCAGCTCGGCGATTGTGACCTCCAGGTACTGACGTGCCTCGATGAGATCGCGAATCCTCTTCTGCCCGAGAAGGAGGCCCCACTCGATTGACTGCGGCAGCAGGCTCGACTGGGTGCTCCTGAGATAGGTGCCGTCGCCCTGTCGCACCTCGATGATCCCGAGGAGCGTCAGCGACTTCAGCGCCTCGCGAACGATCGACCGACCGACCCCCAGGTCGTCGGCCAGCTTCCGTTCGGACGGAATCTTGTCCCCAGGCTTGACGTTTCCAGCCAGCAGAAACTCGAGGAGACGGCGTGTGATCTCGGTCGCGACCGTCTCGCGGTGGACCAGATCGACGGGCTCGAGGGTCCATTCACCCTGGGCCTGTCGCATCGTCATGCCTTGTGCTCCTTCCCTCACCCCATCGTACGGGCAAGCCGTCGCTGGCGGAAGGCCGCGAACGCGCGGGGGCTTGCGCGAATGGCGTACCGGTCGACCACGCTACCGGAATACCGCCTCGGCTGTCAATCGAGGCCGACAGGAGGGTAAGCATGCCAGCGCCCGTTGCGGCCCCTGCGTGACGTGAGTCCCATCCGGCACGCTGATGGTGTTGCTGAAACGTCAGCAGCCGGAGGGGATCGACGATTGAGTGCACGGTGCCAGTGGAGGTGGGCCTCGCGAGCGAGCACGCGGACGTGGGATCACTCGAGCGCCTCGAAGCGGCCCTCCGGGCCCCCGGTCGCCTGCCCGAGCTGCGGCGGCCCGCCTGGTCGCAAACGGCCCGGGCGCCCCGTCGACTTGTGACGATCACCGGGGAGGTCGATCTCAGGCGCCTCCGGTATCGCTGCCTCGGCTGCAGCACGGAGGTGATCCCCCTCGACGCCGCCCTGGGTCTCGAACCGCGGGGCCAGCACACCCTCGAAGTCCGCGAGCGCGCTCTCTGGCTGATCACCGAGATGAGCTACCAGAAGGCGGTGGAGGTGGCGGCCGAGCTGCGCCGCTGGCCCATCGGACGAACGGCACCGCTGGGTGGCCCACGAAGACGCCCAGCTCGAGGCCGCGCGCGTCACCGAGGCGGGGGCCCCTGGGTGCCCACCCCGAGCGGCGCGCGCGAGAGCGGCGTGGCGGCACGGTATGGGTGAGCGCCGACGGCACGATGGTCCACGACCGCGCTGCGGGCACCGAGCCCGACGTGATGATCGGGCTCGTCTTCGACGGCACCCGCCGCATTGGGCGGACCCATCGGGCACTGACCAGGCGCACCTTCGACGCGGCCGCCGTGGGCTGGACGTCCGTTGCCGAGCGGTTCACCGCGCTGTGCCCCAGGCTCGACGTCAATGAGGCCGAGCGGATCCTGTTCGTCTCCGACGGGGCGGCCAGCCTCCGCTGGATCAGGGAGCGCAGCTTCCCCGACGCGATCGAGGTCCTCGGCTGGTATCACCTCGTCGAAGCGCTCCGGCGAGGGATCGGCCAGGAGCGACCCGACCGGCTCGAGACGGCCCCCACGGCCGCCAAGCCCGGCGACGCTGAGCGACTCCTGGGACTGCTCGCCGGCTGGGCTGCCGAGGATGCCCGGGTCGACCTCCCACGGTCGGACAAGCTGGCCGCGGTGTGGGGCTACGTGGCAGCCAACCGGCACGTGATCGGGGACTACCGGATCGTGCCGCTCGCCTCGTCGGGCCCCACGGAGATGGCGGTCGATATTGTGGTGGCCCGCCGCTTCAAGGCACGCGGCATGAGCTGGTTCCGGCGTGGGGTCTCGGCGCTCGTCCGTCTCCGCCCGCTGCGCCTCAACGGGACGTGGACCCACTACTGATCCCAGCGTTTCGCCGCGGTGCTTCGCCCGCGGCCGGCCCCAGGCTGAGCCGGCATAGAGAATGGGATGCTTCCGGCGGGAGGCCAGTGCTTACAGACGCTGTTGACAGTCCGAATGGCAGGTGCGTAGAGTACGACCGGTCGACCGGTAACCCACAGGGGTGGCACGCGGCATGAGCGACTCGTACTTCGCACTCGTGCGAGCGAGGGCAAATGGCAGCTTCTGGGTCAACAACCCGACCGTGGACGAGCTCGATCGTGCTCTGGCGGCTGGTGCGGTCGGCTGTACGACGAATCCAGGGTACGGAGCCAGTCTCGCCAAGCGCTCGCCGGACGAGATCCACCCGATCATCGCCGAGATTGTGTCGGGCGAGAATGACGACGCCCGGGCAGCCGAGCTGATCCAGCAGCGCCTCGTCGCGCGGATCGCCGAGCGGTTGATGCCGCTCTTCGAGTCATCGCTCGGACGTGATGGGTTCGTGTCCCTCCAGGGATCTCCCGAGACTGACTGCGACGAGGCGGAGATCCTGCGTGAGGCCCGGCAGGCGCGCACCATCGCACCGAACGTTGCCCCCAAGATCCCGGCTACGAAGCCTGGGCTAGAGGCTCTGGAGAGCCTGGTATCGGACAACCAGCCCGTGATCGTGACAGAGGTCTTCAGCCTCGCGCAACTCGTCGAGACCGTGGAGCGCTGGCGGGCGGCCGCAGGTCGCGGCAGTGTCCACCCGCCGTTCTTCATCAGTCCCATCACTGGGATCTTCGGTGATTACCTGAAGAAGGTCGCCGCACGTGACCGTCTCGACGTGCCGGACGGGGAGATAGAGTTGGCCGGCATCATCTTGGCCCGTCGCTGCTTCGAGCTCGTCCGCGACCGGGGCTACCCCCCAACACTCCTCTACGGGGGGGCGCGTACGCAACTCGACTTTACCGGACTCGTGGGCGGCGGGATGGGGGCTACGATCAACTGGACCACGGCTGCCGAGCTGATTGAGGCCGCGCCGGAGGTCCGCGAGACGATTACCGACCCTGGCATCCCCGCTGTCGAGCGGCGTCTCACCGACGCGTTCCCTGACGTGGGCCGGGCGCTCCGCGAGGACGCATTGGACCTCGCCGAGTTCGAATCCTTTGGGCCAGTCCAGCACTTCCGCGACAGCTTTGTCGCAGGCTGGCAGACCGTTCGGTCGCTCGTCGCCGAGACGAGGACCGGGGCGAGGCCCGTGGTCTGATGGAGGGGACAGGATCGGAGGGGCACGTGGCAACAGGACGCCTCGCCGGGAAGCGCGCCCTGGTGACCGGCGCGGGTACCGGCATCGGCCGCGCCGTGGCGATCGCGTTCGCGCGAGAGGGTGCGTCCGTCGCACTGGTGGGCCGACGCGTGGAGAAGCTCGAGGGTACCGCGCGTGCGGCTGGCGGCACCGGCGGAACCGCACTTGTCGTGCCCGCTGATGTCTCCAGAGAGGATCAGTTGGAGGCCGCAGTCGCGCGTGCTGAGCAGGCATTCGGCGGGCTTGACACCGTCGTCGGTGTCGCGGGCATCGAACTCTTCCGTCATGGCGACGACCGGGTCGACCGCCTTTCCCTCGATGCGTGGAATCAGGTCATCACTGCGAACCTCACCGGGATGTTCCTGACGATGAAGCACGGCACGCGCGCACTGATCCGGAACGGCGGTGGGTCCGCGATCATCACGGGCTCACCCACCGCGATCCGCGGGCATGCCTTGGGGGAGTTCGCGTACTCGGCGAGCAAGGGCGGGACGCACGGCATGGTGAGGCAAATGGCGACCGACCTCGCTCCTGAACGGGTCCGCGTCAACTGCGTCATACCGGGGTTCATTGACACGCCGATCAATGCGGTCGTCTTCGAGAGCCCCGAGGATCTCGCCGGGGCGACCGAAGGGATCCCGATGAAGCGGGCGGGTCAGCCGCAGGAGGTCGCCCCCATCTACGTCTGGCTCGCGTCCGATGAGGCTTCCTACACCACCGGGTCCTTCTTCGTGGTCGACGGAGGCCAGATCTCGCATTGCTGAAGGCTCGCGGAGCTTGCGCCCCGCGCGGCGGGACCGAAAGAGAGGACGGCATGTCGGCATGAAGGTCACGGTCGTTGGCGCCGGGCAGATGGGGAGCATCTACGCCGCCGCCGCCGCCGAGAATGGCAACGAGGTCTGGCTCGTCGACGCGAATCAGGCGGTCGTCGACGCGATCAGCGAGCGCGGGCTCCTGATCGACCGGCGGGACGGCAACACTGACACGTACCGGTTGCCGGCGACGTCCGACCCCACGTCCATCGGCCAGACGATGGATCTCGTCCTGTTTCAGACCAAAGGCTGGGCGACGTCGGCGGCTGCGGAGAGCGTTCGCCCGATCGTGGACGGCAGGTCGGTCCTCCTGACCCTTCAGAACGGGCTCGGGAACGAGGAGGCCATCCGCATCGTATTCCCCGACAACGAACTCCTGATCGGGGTGTCCGTCCACACCGTGGTCACCGTTGATGTCGCCCACTACGGGCACACCGGTGTGCGCAACACGGTGTTCGGACCCTCGCGCGGCGACGACCTCGGTCCGGCCCGTCGCGCTGCCTCCGCATTCGAGGCGCCTGGCTTCCCTGTCGAGGTGTACCCCGAGGACGACATCCGGCGCGAGCAATGGTCGAAGTTCGTGCTGAACTGCGGGTCGCTCCCCACGGCCGCCCTGACTCGACTGCGGACCGATGTGCTGAAGGATCAGCCGGTCGTGTTCGAGCACATGGACAACCTGACACGGGAGACGTGCGCGATCGCCGCGGCGGCAGGGATCGCGCTCGACCCGGAAGAGAGGGTTGGTTTCCAGCACGAGCTCTTCAGGACGGCGGGCGGGCGCGCGTCGATGCTCGGTGATGTCGTCGCGAGACGGCGGACGGAGATCGACACGATCAACGGGGCGGCGGTGATGTACGCCGAGCGATACGGCGTTCCGGCTCCGCTCAACCGCGCGATGGTGGCCCTCGTCAAGGGACTGGAGAAGGCGATCGAGTTGGGTGAGGCATGAGCACGACGCTTAAGTTCCTGGGTGCGTCCGGCTACGAGATTGTCGGGCCACGGCACCGGATCCTGCTCGAGCCGTTCCTCCGCAACAACCCAGTCGCCCCGTACTCGCCCGAGACTGTTCCGGCCCCCGACGTCATCCTCGTGAGCCACGGCGCCTGGGATCATTTCGGGGACACCGCGGAGATCGCGAGGCGCACTGGAGCCCCGGTGGTGTGCCCCGCAGACGTGGCCGAGAAGCTGCTAGAGGAAGGGCTGAGCGTCGAGCAAGTCCGACCCGTGATCTGGGGTGTCTGCTACCTGTTTGGCGACTTCGTCGTCCGACCCGTCGAGTGTCACCACTGGTCTAGCGTCACCCTTCGCGACGGCCGCATCGTAAGCGGCGTCCCGCTCTCGTTCATTTTTGAGACCGAGCCCGGGGTACGCATCTACCACTTCGGCGACACGACGATCTTCCCGGGCATGAAGATGATCGGTGACCTGTACGCGCCCACCGTCGGTATCCTCGGCTGCGCGCAGACGGACGGGCTGCCAGATCCCGGTGCTGGTGCGCTCCTCACCGGGGAAATGAACCCCGACGAGGCCGCATTGGCTGCGGAGTGGCTGGGCGTCCGCCACGTCGTGGCGACCCACTACATCAACCCCGGGCCAGAAGTCGATGAGTTGCGGCGCCGCGTCCCGGCCCGCGATTCCAGCGGCCAGCGCCAGATACATGCCCTTCGCGGCGGAGAGACCCTAGCGATCGAACCGACGGCCGCCGACCTGCCCTCGCTCGCGTGGGGGCGAGCCTCGGAGGCCTGGGATCACTCGTATCGGCCCGTTGTCGCACCGGGTCCCGTTCCGGTCGTGTGAGGAGGAGGAGACCATGCGGCTCGTTCAGTACCTGAACGGTGACCATCTCGGCGTCGGGGTGATGCGCGGCGGCGAGGTCGTGTATGCCGGTTATCCCGACATGCTGTCCTTTATCCGAGACGGGGAGCGGGCCCTGGATCGCGCGCGCGAGGCGCTCGATCATGGCCGTCCGGTCCATCACGACAAACTGGCGGCGCCAATCACCAACTCGGCGAAGATCTTCGGGTCAGGACCGAACTATCTGGGCCACGGGAAGGAAGACCCCGACTGGGTGCCGGCGGAAGAGCCGCAGTGGGACTTCATCAAGCTGACGAGTTCGGTGACCGGGCCTTACGACGACATTGTCATTCCGCCGGCGGACGACGTGATCAAACGCGGGCCCGGGAGCAAAGCGAAGTTCGCCGAGGAGCACGGGTTCGCGGTGGATTACGAGGTCGAGTTCGGGGTCGTCCTCGGCAGCCGTGCCAAGAACGTCCGACGCGAAGACGCGTACGACCATGTCTTCGGGTACACGATCCTCAACGACGTCGGTTCCCGGAGCGTGCAGTTTCATTTCAACCAGCGCGACCTCGGCAAGAACTTCGATACGTTCTGTCCGATGGGCCCGTGCATCGTAACCAAGGACGAGATCTCGGACATCCGCGAGGTCCGCGTGGAAGCCTACGTGAACGGCCAGGTGCGGCAGAGCGAACTGATCGGCGACCAGTTGAACCTGCCGGATGTCGCCATCGAGTGGCTGAGTTCGATCATCACGCTGGATCCCGGCGACATCCTTAGCACTGGCACCCCCGCCGGATGCGGGACGTTCATGAACCCGCCCCAGTTCCTAAAGCCGGGTGACGTCGTCCGCTGCACGGCAAGCGGTATCGGATACATCGAGAACCGGGTCGTGGCCAGCACGGCCCGGACGTATCCCGAGCGGACGTCTGCTTCACGTGCGAGCTGACGAGCGGCTAACTGCCCGCTCGCAGAGAGGAGGACAAGAAGTGGCAGATCGCTCCAAGGGGTCTTGGCTGAAGAGATGGGGCACGCTGGCCGTGGTGACTGTGGTCCTGGCCGGGTGTTCCAGTACCGCGACCTCCACGGGCACGCCCGTGGCCGTGAGTTCTGCAAGCGGCACGACAGCCAGCGTATCTCCTGGCGGTTCCCCGGCGGCGTCGCAGGCGGCTTCCCCGGCGGCAGCCACCTCGGCCAAGCCCGCGCCTGCGACGCTCAACCTGTGGTTGGGCGGGATTCTCACGACCGCGACGCCGGGATCGGATGCTCGGAAATGGGTGGATCAGCAGATCACACGGTTCGAGCAGGCGAACCCTGGCTCGAGCGTCAATATCACGCTCCTGCCGTCTAATAACGACCAGCTCGCGGCTCAAGTCGAGGCGGCGTTCGCCGCCCACAACGTTCCCGATGTAATGATGCTCTACTCGGGTTCCTACACCCTTGCGTACCAGTCGGGGCTCATGCCACTGAACAAGTATGTGAACGCGACACCTGGGT
>JAJYGO010000205.1 GCA_021785115.1 Chloroflexota bacterium
CGGCCCGACCCGGCGGCACTCATCGAGGCCTTCGGGGGCAGCCAGCGGTTCGTCTTCGACTACCTCGCCGACGAGGTCCTGGGCGGCGTCGATCCGGAGCTCCGGGCATTCCTCGTCAGCACCGCGATCGCGGAGCGCTTCACCGCCGAGCTCTGTCGCGAGCTGACCGGTCGCCACGACGCCGGCGCGCTCCTCGAGCGGGCCGAGCGGGCGAACCTCTTCCTCGTCCCCCTCGACGCCGAACGGCGCTGGTATCGCTACCACCGCCTCTTCGCCGACTACCTCCGCGCACAGCTCGACGAGACCGCCCGACGCGAGCTCCACGAGCGGGCCGCGGTCTGGCTCGAGGCGGCGGGTCTCGTCTCGGAGGCGATCGACCACGCGCTCGCGGCGGGCGCGATCGATCGCGCGCTCCGACTCATCGAGCGCGCGGCCCGGCCGGCGTTCGAGGCCGGCGAGCTCGCGACGCTCCTCGGCTGGCTCGAGGCCTTGCCCGCGGAGCACGTCGCGGGACACCCGGAGCTCGTGTCGCTGCAGGCGTGGGCCCTCTTCGAGACGGGCCGGGTCGGCGCGGCCGTGGCCATCGCGGAGCGTCACGTCGCCTCGTCCAATGCACGCGGGCCGGCCGAGGGACGGCTGCTGATCCTGCGGGGAATGATGGCGACGGTCACGGGGCCCGACGCCGAGAGCCTGGCCATCGAGGGACTCGGGCTCGTGGGCGACGACCCGTTGTTCCGCTCCTTCGGGCTGCTGGCCGCCGGCCTCGGATCGCTCGCCCGGGGGCAATACGCGGCGGCCGTCGAGACGCTGCGGGCGGGGTACGCGGCAGCGCTCGAGGCTGGATACCCGATGGCGGTCCTGCCCGCGATCAACCCCCTGTGCCACGCTCTCACCCTTGTCGGCTTGCGTACCGAGTCCGAAACGATCTGCCGCACCGTCCTCGCCCAGCAGGCCGACGGACAGGGCCGCCCCCGACCGATCGCCTGGCCCGCCCGCGTCGTGCTCGGGATCGTCCGCTACGAAGCCAACGACCTCGTCGAGGCCCGTCGCGAGCTCGAGGCCGGATTCGAGGCGGCGCGCGAGATGGGCGTCGGCCGGCCGTTGCTCGGCTGGGCGATCTCATACCTCGCGCTGGTTCGACTGGCCTGTCGCGATCGGGATGGGGCACTCGAGGCGCTCCGAATCAGTCAGCGTGACCTTCGCTCGACCGGCATGGCGCTCCCCGGCGTCGTCGGTGAGACCGGGGCTCGGGTCCTCCTGCGGCTCGGCGATGTAACCGGCGCCGCGCATTGGGCCGACCGGGCGACACCTGAGGCGCCGCCAGGTTCACCGCTCCTGGAGGTGCTGCGTCGCTCGATGGATACCACGGTCGCCCGGGTGCGACTGGCTCAGGGCAGGCTCGAGGAGGCATGCGAGCTGCTCGCTCGGACGAAGGAGGCGCAGGAAGGCGCCGGAGCGGTGGCGGACCTGATCTCGATCGGCGTCCTGCAGGCGGCGGTCGCCGACGCGATGGGCCGCCGGGTGGAGGCCGTGCATGCCCTCGGGCGGGCAGTCGAGCTTGGCGCCCCCGGGGGCTACGTCGGGCGCTTCGTCGACGACGGACGGCCCGTCGCCCACCTCCTGCCCCTCGTCCGCGCGACTGCGCCCGTGTTCGTGGACCTCGTCATCGGCGCGTTTGCCGCCGAGCCGAGCGAGGCGGTTTCGCCGCGACCACCCATGCCCGGGGCATCGGTGTGGCAGGCCGCCGACGGGCGCCTGCTCGAGACGCTCACGGCCCGTGAGCTCGACGTCCTGCACCTGATGGCGCGGGGCGCGAGCAACGCGGAGATCGCCGCGGGCCTGACGGTCTCGCTCGGCACGGCGAAGTGGCATGTCGGCCACGTCCTTGCCAAGCTCGGCGCGACGAGCCGCACGCAGGCGCTCCTGCGCGCCCAGCAGCTGGGCCTCGTCTGAAGCTGCGGCCACCGGCCGTCTCTGCCTGACCCCTTTCTTTCGGAAGGGGGGATCGAGCGCCAAAAGACCGGCCTTTGGCGAGGCGCCTTCGGGACGTCCGAGCAGGACCATCGTGGCATGAACCGCTACGAGATCCGAGTCGCCGGCCACCTCGACCGGCGGCGCGCGGCGTCGCTCGGCTGCGAAGGGCTCCAGCTGCTTCCGGGCGGCGAATCGCTGCTGATGTTCGTGGCCGTCGATCAGGCCGCGCTCTATGGCCTGTTGACCAGGTTGCGGGACGCGGGGCTCGGGCTCGTCGCCGCCCAGCGTCTCTCGGAAGCGGCGTCGGCGGACGTCAGCGCACCCACTCCGGAAGGACCACAGGAGCATTTCGATGGAACAGCTTGACAACCCGCAGACTCCGGCGCGGCCGGGGCCACATCCGTACGTGCCATCCCGGTTCTTCATGAGCCGCGTGGTCAACCCGATCACGCTCTGGCTCGGCGGCCCGACGCTCACGGTGCGCGGCCGTCGGACCGGTCGCCCGATCAGGACGCCAATCCCCACGCTCGAGTTCGAGGGCGCTCGCTACCTCGTATCGGGTGGGGGCGAGACGCACTGGGTGCGGAACCTGCGGGCGGCGGGCGTGGGCGAGCTGCGGCGAGGCCGCACCAGCGAGCCGTTCCGCGCGGTCGAGGTCGAGGTCGAGGACGAGGAGCACGACCGCGTCGTGACCGCCTACCGCGAGCACATGGGATGGCGGGCACGCGAGTTCTTCGCGGCGCTCCCCGACCCCGCCGACCACCCGGTGTTCCGCGTCGAGCCACAGGAGGCGTAGTGACATGTCCGACCAGACGATCAAGCTCATTGCCGCCGGCGTGCTGCTCCTGCACGGGCTCGGCCACGGAGGGGCGCTCGGAGCACTGGCGTGGATCCGGCTCCGTCCCGGCGCGCCGACCGGCGCGTGGCACGCGGCCCGTTCATGGCTCGTGCCAACGCTGACGGCGGACACGGCCACGACGCTCGCCAGCGCGTTCTGGATCCTGTCCCTGGTCGGATTCGTCATCGCGGCGATGTCGTTCTGGGGCGTCGTCGTCCCGGGCGGCGTCTGGCGGCCCCTGGCCGTCGCGTCCGCGTTCGTGTCGATCGCCGGGATCACGTGCTTCTTCGGCACGTGGCCGATGTTCAACACGATCGCCGCCCTCGGCGTGAACGTCGCCGTCCTGGCCGCCGTGCTCTGGCTGCACTGGCCGTCCGAAGCCATCCTGGCGAGCTGAGCCAACCTCGAGAAGGAAGAGTGCGGTCATGGACGAGACGAGATGGGAGCGCTGGGGCGCCGCAAGTGGCCTCGGCGCGATCGCGACCGGCGCCGCGGCGATGCTGTTCGAGCGCGGCGCGCTGAGCGCGAGCGATCCGGTCGGGAAGATCGTGGCGTACTACACCGAGAACCAGGCCGCGCTCCGCGCTCAAGCCCTGCTCTTCGTTGCCGGGGCCGGCTTCTTCCTCTGGTTCCTCGGGAGCCTGCGGAGCTTCCTGGCGCAGGCCGAAGGTGGCCGCGGCCCGCTGTCCAGCCTGGCGATGAGCGCGGGCGCCGCGTCGACCGTGATCACGCTCGCGGCGGTCGCCTTCCAGGTCGGCCTGGCCAGCGCCGCAAGCGATGCCGGCCAGCCGGCGCTCATCGGAACCATGGACGCGTTGTTCGTCGTCGCGAACCTGCCCCTCGCGGTGATGCTCATGGCGATCGCCGTGCTCACGTTCCGGACGGGCTGCCTCCCGGCCTGGCTCGGATGGCTCGCGCTTCTGGCGGCCGTCACGCAGCTGATCCCGGTGTGCGGAATCGTCATCGACGGCGGTCCGTTGGCCGCCGACGGATTGGTGAGCGCCTACCTGCCCTACCCGCTCTACGCGCTCTGGCTCGCGAGCGCGGCGGTCGTCACGACTCTCCGGGCCGGGAACGCGTCGGCGAGCCTCGGGCCTGTCACGGCTGCGTGAAGGACCCATCTGATGACATCGACCAACGCAGCCGCTCTCCCGCTCAGGCCTGACAGCACCCTCGCATACGCCCCTCGCTCACGATGGGTCTCACCCTCGCGATCGCTTCGATCGGTGTTGCTCCAGCCGGAGGATCTCGCGATGACTTCACCTGCTTGCGCGTCCGCGCCATCTGCCTGAAAGTCGGGCAGACGACGGAATACGGAGGGTCAGCGCGGTGGGTGCTCGGTCGGCGGTCCTGAGCGACGGGGTGGTCACTCTGCGGGCCTGGGAGCCGAACGATGCGGCGGCCGTCTTCCGTGCCTGCCAGGACGCGGACATCCAGCGCTTCCTGCCCGTGCCCCGGCCCTACACGGAAGCCTCGGCGCGCGACTTCGTCGCGATCCGCCGCGCAGACTGGGACGGCGACGAGGAGCGCTCCTTCGCGATCACGGACGCCCGGACCGGCGAGGTGCTGGGTTCCATCGCGCGCCACCGCCGCGCGGCCCACCGCGCCGAGTTCGGCTACTGGGTTGCCGCTCAAGCCCGGGGCCGGGGTGTCGCCACTCGTGCGCTCCGGCTCATGGCGGACTGGTCGCTCGCGGCCGGCTTCATCCGGCTCGAACTCTTCACGCACCCCGACAACCATGCGTCCGGGCGCGTGGCCGAGCGCGCCGGTTTCACCCGCGAGGGACTGCGTCGCGCCTGGAACCTCGACCGCGACGGCAACCCCGAGGACGCCATCTTCTACGTGCTGGTGCGGGGCGATCCGCCGGGCTGACGAACCGGACGCATCGGGAGCGCCGAAGCCAACCCTCAGGTCCACACCTCCTGCCGCACTGGAGGTCCACCTCCTGCCCCACCGGGTGGACCTGGCGGTGGTTTGACGCCGACCGGGCCGTCAGCGAAGCGTCACGAACGCCTTCGTGCCGGGACCGTATTCCTGGGGGGCGAGGATCCACGAGAAGGTGTAGTCGCCGGCTGGGAGGCCGAGGGTCGGCATCTGCATCGCGAAGGAGACCGATGCCCCGGGCGCGATGGGGTTCACCGAGCCGCAGTTGAGCGTGAACGCCTTTGCGAAGGCGGGGGCTTGCCCGATGATCTCCTCCTCGTAGATCGGGCAGCTCTGCCCCCCGGCGAAGCTGCGCAGGTCCACCGGGGCAGCGCTCGTGTTGGTCAGCGTGACGATGTAGCGGATCGGCGTGCCGGCACTCGTCGAGGTGACCGTCAGCGTGCCCTGGTCGATCTCGACCTGCAATGGCAGCGGCGTGGGTTCGGGCGTGGCGGGCACGGTTCCGGCCGGAGGCTGGAAGGGACCGTTCGCGAATACCTCCGACGTCGCCCCGCCCATGCATGTCACGGGCCGATCGAGGGGCGGGACGCCCGGCGCCCAGGACGCCACGAGGCGGCCGCCGTCGCGCGGCAGGACCAGGGCGAAGGAGAACGGACCGCTGATCGCCTGGCCACACCAGTCGGACCAGCCGATCGGGACGTCGGTCGAGGCACCGGCGGTCAGCACGGCGACCGGATCACCGCCGGCGACGGACGGGCGCCCGGGCACCGCGCCGACTGCCTTCGTCCCATCGAGCACGACCTGCCCGTGCCCATCGAGCACCTGCGCCCCCGGCGTGCCCTGCAGATAGCACGTGCCCTTCGAGGCGTTGATCAGGTGCAGCCGAAAGTAGGTGGTCCCGGCGGCGGCGCCCCACCCGCTGAGCTCGCCCGTGAGGTCGGTGGCCACGCAGGGCGCGAGACCGGGCGGTGGGGTGATCGTGATCGGAGTCGGCCAGGGCGGCACGGCGGCAGGGGCGTCCAGCCAGGGAACGACACCCTCGAGCGCGAGCGAGCTGGCGGTGGCGACGGGCGACGGTGGAACCGGCGAGATTGCCGCGCCGCCGGGAGGCGGTCCACCGGGCAGGGTTCGGGGCGGCAGGCCGCCGGACAGCGCGAGGAGCCCCACGGTCACCGCCAGGGCGGCGACCAGCAGCCATGCCGAGACGGCTGCCCGGGGACGCACGGAGGTCGGGCCGACGCCACGGGGCCGATCCCCGAGATCGATGGCTGGCGGCGCGTACCGATCCTCGTCCGGCGGTCCCGCCCGAAGCGCACGCTCGATCCGTTCGTCATCCATCACGGGCCTCCCGTCGATCCGAGCCGCCGGCGCAACGTCGCCATCGCCTGCGTGGCGTGACTGCGCGCGGCACTCGCGCTCATGCCGAGCACCTCGCCGATCTCCTCGTAGGGCAGATCGGCGCGATACCGGAGGTAGACGACCGCGCGTTGCCGGACCGGCAGCCGGTCGACCTCTGCCCACACCGCCAGCCGCTCGTCCGATGCTCCGAGATCGGGCGCGAGGCGAGGCGGATCGGCGCGAAGCCGATCGAGCAGCGTGTGGCCGCGACGCCGCAGGCGATGCTGGTCCATCGCCAGGTGATAGAGGGTCCGAAAGGCCCACGCGTCCGGCGACTGCACCCGTGCATCCCGTTGCACCTCGGTCCACAGCCGCAGGAGCGTCTCCTGCACGGCGTCAGCGGCCTGTTCCTCACTCAGCCCGAGCCTGACCGCCAATCCCCACAGGTCACGGCCCCGCCGCGCGTGGAGATCCTCCACGAGCCGAGGATCGGCCCGGTCACCCACGATCGCGAGTTCGGAGAGCTGCTCGATCGCCATCACCCTCATAGACGCCGGCGAGCGCCGTTTCGCTCAGTCCGGGGGTGGCCGGGTTCTGTCTCGAGGGACCGCCGTCCGGCTGTGCGGGCTGCCGTTCGAGGGGCTGACCCCCGCGCTCGTTCACTGCCACTGCGTCACTCTCCGGTATCGAATTGCCGCCCGTCACGCCATTGTCACGACCGGTCGGCGGCCACCCCGGCGAGCGGGCCGCACGGCCCACGTGGCCCGCCGGGGCCGTGACCATTGCCGCTGTCGGGGAGGGGCCTGGCGGGGCAGAGTGCGGGCAGCGTACGGCTCGACCGCACGCCTGACGTCCCAGCGCGGCACATGCCGCCGCATCCCGAGCCGCGGCGGCGTTGCCGAAGGAGGTTCGCATGACCCGCGTCGTCGTCGTCCATCGCCAGCCGGACGTCGCCGCGGAACAGGCCGCGATCCTGCGCGGCGCGGGATACCAGGTCGAGGTCTGTGGCGGACCGACGAACGATCCCTGCCCCGTCGTCCACGATCTCCCGTGCCCGCTCGCGGACGGAGCCGACGCGCTCGTCTACGAGGCGTGGGCGGCAGGCGACAGCGACGCCGGTCGGCAGCTCGTCGCGCACGTCCGCGACCTGTACGCCGACCTGCCGCTCGTGCTGACGGACGTCGACGGGAGTCTTTCCTGGGTCGAGACCGAGGGTCCCGAGCGCGTGACGCCCCTCGTCGGGAGGCCCGACGGGGATGCGCTGCTCGGCGCCG
>JAJYGO010000488.1 GCA_021785115.1 Chloroflexota bacterium
ACGGCGACGGGAAGGTGTCCCGCGAGGTAGTCGCGGTGGCCGCGGCCGGGCTCGGTCAGCCACCAGCGCACGTCGAGCACGCGCAGCGCGGGGTCGTCGAGGCGCCTTGCGAGCGCCTCTGGGGAGATCAGGCACATGCCCCGGAGCATACCCGCGGGCCGGTTTCGCCGGGACTCGCCGGGGATTGGCTCCTGCTATGATCCCGCCTCGGCGCCGCAAGGCGTCTTCGCTCCGGCGTAGCTCAGTTGGTAGAGCGGGTGACTGTTAATCACTTGGTCGTAGGTTCGAGTCCTACCGCCGGAGCCAACTGCTTACTGAATCCGACCGGCTGACGCCGTCGTCGGATGCCGTCCGCCAGATCGCGACGGCGTGCTCCTCGCGGCCGTCCACCGTGACCCGGTCGAGCAGGTCGCGCACCGAGGCCACCCGCGTGTCGAGCGCACTGTTCTCGAGCAGGCCGGTCATCTCGTCCATCGTCTGCTGGACGAACCTCTTCGACGTCGACAGGGGCTTCCGCACCTGCTCGAGCTCGTCGCGCTTGGCCACGGCCTGACGGATCTCGGCCGCGACCTCATCGATCTCGAGCGCGATGCGCTCGGCGGCGTTCGGCTTGGCGATGCGCAGGGCATGGCGGAGGTTGGCATCCTGCTTCTCGAGGCTGGCGATCTGTCACTGCACGCGATGCAGCTCCGACGCCTGGTTCTCCGCCTGCGGCCGCCCGTGCTCGTTGATGGCGTCGATCATCTCCCTGATGGTCTTTGGGGTTGATGAGCGTCCGCCGAAACGCGATGCCCGCATCGGGGGCTGGCACCTCAGCAGCATGAGCGAGTTTCCATACCCACGGGCCACAGCCAGAGTCGTGCAGGGCGGTCTCGCCGTGACGGACTGACTCTGATCGGCGACCAGGTAACCCGATTCGGTGGCTCGTTGGTGCGTCAGACCTGGGGCGTGAAGCGCCGGTGCTGGTCGATGGGGCTCATGAGACCGACATCGTTTCCGGCCGGGTCACAGACGATGGCGTAGCGGGCGCCGAAGAACGCGTCGTAGGGCTCCTGGCGCCCGATGTGGCCCGCTGCGGTCAAGGCCCGGTAGGTCTCGTCGACCGCTTCGCGGGACGGCAGCGAGAAGCCAAGGACCACCTGGCGGGCCTCGGGATCGAGTGAGCGCCGCCCGCTGTGGTAGATCCTCGCCATGGCCAGGTTGTCGAGCTCGAGGATCGCGCCTTCGCCATTGTTGAGCGCGACATGACGTGCGCCACTTCCAGGGGGCCACTCGCCGCCGTCGAAGCGGACCGTCATGCCGAGCGCCTGGTAGAAGGCGATCGCAGCGTCCATGTCGTCGACCACGAGGTTCACCTGGTCGAACCGGGGTCCCTCCTCGTCCTCGCCCATCGGTATGCTCCTGTCGGTGTTGGCTTGCCCGGGCGGCGCCCGCGGGACGGTCCCTCGACGGCCGCCGCCGCGACGCCGTCGGGCTCGGATAACGTGGAGGCGACTCGCTCGTTTATCCCGCGAGTCTATGGATGACTACCGGGGCTGTCTTGGACGAATGTCACGGATCGGGGGGCGCACCCGAAGTGAACTCGCCGGCAAGCTCAGCGGGGGTGCAGCCCGCCAGGGCGGAGACATCGCGGCGCAGGTGCACCTGGTCGTAGTAACCGGCTCGGGCCGCGACACCAGCAAGCGACGACGATCGCTGGGCCAGGAGCCGCCTTGCGGCCTCGAAGTGAACGACCCGGGCGAAGCGCTTTGGTGAGATCCCGACCTGCTCGGAGAATCGGGAAGCGAGCCGGGTTCGGCTCCATCCGATTTCGGCCGCTAGGTCAGCTACGCGTGCTGATGGGGCGCGGGCTGGTTCGTGTTCGACTGTTAGGGCGAGCCGGTGCACCTCAACCCGACTCAGGTGGGAATCATAACCTGATAATATAGTTACATGATCGATGTCGGCCCGCTCGGGTTGCACCACCCCGACGGACAGGTCTTCACGTTCGAACCTGGCAGCCTGGCCCTGGCGCTTGCGGTGACCGGGCCCGGAACACATGAGGGGCCGCTGGCCCTATTCCAGACGCTCCGGCGCCCGTCCGATCTCGAGCGCTGGGCCGCGGCCGTCGTGGGGGTGGCCGGGCTGGAGGCGACGGACGGTGACCTCGAACTGGCTGTCCGAGTGCAGGCGGCAATCTGGAGCGCAGCCGACTCGATTATCGATCACCAGCCCATCGCCGCGCGAGAACGCCGGCTCCTGAACGCGCTGGCCGCCCATCCGTGCCTCGTACCGCGCCTCCGGCCCGGCCCTACCCGGACGTGGGTGGCTGTCGAGGGCGTACGCAGCCTCTTGGCGTCGGTCGCTCGCGACGCCGTCGACCTCCTGGGCGGTCCGCGGGCGGCACGCCTCAAGCGATGTGAGGGATCGCGGTGCGCGCTGCTGTTCGTCGACACGTCGCGGTCCGGGCACCGGCGCTGGTGCTCCATGGAGCGCTGCGGCAATCGCGCCAAGGTGGCGGCCCATCGCCGTCGTAGGAAGGAGAACGAGTCATGACGACGACGCGTGCCTCAACCCCCATCGACGGTCGCGTGGAGTTCCTCAATCCCGATGGCCTGCCCCAGAACCCGGCGTTCAGCAGTGTCGCGGTCGTCTCGGGCAGCGTCCGGACGATCTATGTCGGTGGCCAGGACGCGGTCGACGCGGAGGGGAACATCGTCGGCGTCGGCGACCTCGCCGCCCAGATTGAGCAGGTCCTGCGCAACCTTCGCACGGCCCTGGCGGCCGCCGGTGCCGCGCCGGAGCACGTCGTCAAGTGGAACGTCTTCATCGTCGACGGCCAGGACTTCCGCGCCGGCTACGCGGCGTTCCAGCGCGTGTGGGGCGACCGACCCAATCCTCCGGTCATCACTGCTGCCGTGGTCAAGGGTCTGGCCCATCCCAACTTCCTCGTCGAGATGGACGCGATCGCCATCGTTCCTGCCTAGTCCAACCAAGCCGCGCAGCGTGGATCGCGGTGGACGCTCTTCGTCATCGAACGCAGCTTCGAGGTGCTCGGCAGCGTGCTCGGCACTGGCTGCCGTTCGGCCTGATCTTCCGCGCGACCTATCTCACCAACGCTTATCACGCCTCGCTCCGCGGTGCACGCGATCTGAATGTGGGAATCGCCCGCGGGCAGCGACCGGCAAGCGTCGATGGGGTGAGCCATTTGCCGGGCCAGGTCCGTCACGCGATCGATCGCTTCGTCGCCGTCTACAACGAAACCGCCGCCCGCCCCGGTCGAGCCGGCCAGCGACCTCACTCGCGGTTTCGCCCTCGGGAACGGTCTCGTAGCGCCTGGCCTCCTCGGCGCGCTCCTATACGTCCGCTCCCCGCGTGACTGATGACCCATCAGCCACACGCACTCTTCCCGGGAAGGGCGACGGTACGGTCGTGCCGTACGGACCGAAGACTGCGCTGGGGAGGATTTCGAACATCCTTTCGTACCTCCCGGGACCTTCGCTGCGTGTCGCCCGGCCGGTAGCCTCAACGACACCCAGAAGAACCCGATCTACAACGGCTGGGTCCTGCGAAAGGGCGAGCGGGCGCCAGCCGCCTGGCGCGAATCGCCGCCGGTGGACGACATCCTCTGGACCCGCGTCCAAGCGCTCCTCGCCGCGCGCACCCGCGGCGGCGGGCGTCCTCGAGCCGAGGTGCCCGATCCGCTGCGCGGTCTCGCCCGCTGTGTCTGCGGCTCAACGATCCGCGCGGCCGGGTTCATGGGTGGCAAGCGCCGGCGGATCCACTCCACCCAGCCGTGCCCGGAGGGCGTGAGAAAGAAGATCTGGGACAGCGAGACATGGCTCTCTCCTCTTGGGGCCCAGATCCGCGGCCTGCGCCTCGACGAGGCGACTGTCTCGGCCATCGTGGCGGCTGCCCAGCCCGATCCAGGCGGTTGTTCCGATCGATCGCGGCCGGATGGAGCGTCGCAGGCGAGAGCTTGCTCTGGACGTAGCGGCGGGCCGGATGAGCGAGCGGGCTTTCCTCGCCGCGTTGCGCCGCCTGAACGAGGAGGATGCCGCTCTGGTCGACCCTCGGCCGCGGAGGGCCGCCGACGGGGCCAAAGCGGTCGATCATTGGGCCCGGAAGTGGGGCCAACTCGGGATCATTACCAGCCGCGACGAAACGATCGTTGACCGTGTCTACTCCGCGAGCATGGCTCCGGACGGGGCCATCCACTACTACGCGAAGGCCCAACTGCCGGTCGGCCATGATGTCCGAGTCGGCGACACGGTTGTCTTCTGTTTTCGTCCCCAGGTGTTCGTCACCCGCGGACGGACGCAGGCTGTGGCCGGAATCCGAGCGGGAACGCCGACGCTCGGGCGGCGGTATGACGCCGAAGCCCGACCAGTGGAAGGGGTGTCGTGACACAGCCACCACCCCGAGCAGGCGGCGGCAGTTCGCAGGCCGCATCGCCTTCACTGTGGTCCAACAAGGAACTGGCTGGAGGGTCCGAGCATGCGTGGTCAACGACGATTGACCGTACTGATGGCATTGGCGATCGGGGTTTCCGCACTATCTGGCGCTCGTCCCTTGGCTAGTTCATTGGCCAGTTGGCTATGAGAGGTGACTCGACAACCGTCGCAGAGTGTGTCAATGATTGTGCCAATGAAGAGGCTGTCGGCTGACGAGGTTCTCGCGCTAGTGGGTCAGATGCAGGCCCTCCGGTCGGAGCTGCCCGAGGCGGAGGCCAAAGATGGCCGCAGGGGCATTCCCACCCGTATCTACGAGAGCCTCTCGGGTCTTTGCAATCGCCGAGGTGGCGGAACAATCATCTTCGGCTTGGAGGACGCCACGTTCCGCCCGCTGCCGGGCTTGGACATCGCGAAGACCCAGGCAGATCTGACCACGTACGTCGATCAGAAGATGAGTTACCCGCTCCGGCTCGAGTTCACCCCGGTCGTGATTGGCGAGGCGACCGTTCTTGCCGCCGTGGTGCCAGAGTGCCCGGCCGCACACAAGCCGGTGTACTACCGCCCGAAAAACCTCATCGGAGGGTCGTACCTCCGCGTGGGCAACAGCAACCACGAGCTCTCCGACCCCGAGGTCAGAGCCATTCTCCGGTCCACTGACCGGGACGACACCGACGCCAGCCCGGTGACCGGGGCCACGATCGGCGACCTTTCTCCGGACCTGGTGGAGGAATATCGAGCCGTTCTCAGGCGACTGCGCCCGGACACCGCGCTGCTGGGGCTCGATCAGGTCGACCTGCTGCTGGCGGTTCAGGCTGTCGCTCGCGTTGGCGAGGCTATCGTCCGAGCCCGACACCGCAGTTTGCCATCGCGCATGGGCCGCGGGGAGTCGGATCAGTCTGGCTGGCGTGGCACACTGGCCGTACATCACGGAACTCCCCGCTGGAGGCATCCAGATCATGTCGCTGGTCGATGACTACCTCGAGCGCACGCCCCGCTCGCGCGAGCTATTCGAGCGGGCGATCAGGTCGCTCCCGGGCGGCTCGACTCGGACGACGGTCTACACCGCGCCCTATCCGCCATACATCGCGGCGGGCGAGGGGCTCACCATTCGCGACGTGGATGGCAACGTCTATCGCGACTTTCTCGGCAACTACACCTCGCTCATCCTAGGGCACGCACATCCCGCGGTCGTCGCGGCGGTGGAGGCGCAGGTGCGGCGCGGTTCTGCCTTCGCGGCGCCGACGGAGACCGAGATTGAGCTGGCCGAAGAGCTCCGGCGCCGGCTGCCATCGCTCGAGCGCGCCCGGTTCACGAACTCCGGCACCGAGGCGACGATGTTTGCCATCCGGGCGGCTCGGGCGTTCACCGCTCGTCCGCTCCTCGCCAAGTTCGAGCGCTGCTATCACGGCACCCACGACGGCGTCATGGCCGGCACAACCGGCGTGCCCGACGCGATGTCGGGGCTGGTGGTCGAGCTGCCATGGGAGGACGCCGACGGGGTCGAGCGAGCCCTCCGCGGCCGCGAGCGGGACCTGGCGGCGATCATCATCGAGCCGATCCAGGGTGCCGGCGGCGTGCGCGCGGCGAGCCCCGAGTTCCTCGCCTTCCTGCGGGCGTTCGCCGACCGCCACGGCGCGCTGCTCATCTTCGACGAGATCATCGCCTTCCGGGTCGGTTTTCATGGCGCGCAGGGCGTCTTTGGCGTGCGCCCGGACCTGACGGCGCTCGGCAAGATCATCGGCGGCGGCTACGCCTTCGGGGCATTCGGCGGCCGGGCCGACGTCATGGACATCTTCGACGCCCGGCGCGCCGGCTCGATCAGCCACGGCGGCACGTTCAACGGCAACCCGGTGGCCGCGGCGGCGGGGCTCGCCACCCTCCGCGAGCTCACCCCGGACGTGTTCGCGCGCCTGGATGCCCTCGGCCAGCGCCTTCACATGCGCTTGGCCGAGACGATCGGGCGGAACGGCCTCGACGCCCGGACCGCCGTCGTCGGATCGCTCTTCCAGGTCTGGTCGGGCGAGGGTGTGTCAGCCGTCGCCACCGGTGTCGGCGGCGTGCCGGAGATCTTCCTCGAGCTGCTGCTCGAAGGGTTCTACGTGGCGCCCCGCGGGATGGGCGCGATCCCGGCGATCGCGACGGAGTCGGACGTCGACGACCTGGCCGCCGCGACCGGGCGGGTGCTTCTGGCGCGACAGCCGGTGCCGCTGGTCGCGCGAAGCTAGTCGTCCCGGAGCTCGTCACGACGCGACGATGCTCCTGATGGTGGGCGAGCCTCCGAGCGTTCACCTTTCGCGAGCTGGATAGAACAGTAGTTCGTGGCGCGCCCGACAGGAGTCAGGCCTTCGGGTACCCACGCGGGATCCCGGCTCATGCCGATCGAGGGAGCGGAGGACTGGGGGGCCGGATGCCGGCGAACGGCCTAGCGAGGCTCGCCGCGCCCACGCCGGTGAGGCACTCCCGACGATGGCGTCGCGGTACATGGCCCTGCGTCGAAGCCACGCGCCCGTTAGCGCCTCCCTTGCCGACCTCAGTGTCGAGGCGATCCGCCTTGCATGGTCAACGCTCGGAAGTTGGGAAGTCGACCGATGCGGCTGACCCCCGCGCTGCGTGCCCGCCCTTCTACCGAGTTGCCCGCTCGAGCCTCTCCGCGAGGCCCGGCACGGGATCGAACACGAACTTCTTGCCGACGAGCCGCCTGGTCAGCAGTCCGCGGTCGACCAAGTCCTGGAGGTCGGTCCTGGCCGACTGCTCGGTGACCCGGTGGCTCCGCGAGTGGGAGACGGCGGTGTACTCGGCATCGGCGTGCTTGAGCGCGTGGGAGATCAGCGCCACTTGCCGGTGGTTGAGGGTGCTCTCCCGCAGCAGTGCCGTG
>JAJYGO010000468.1 GCA_021785115.1 Chloroflexota bacterium
CGTCCGTCGGCCGCGGTCCTCTTGCCGCCGGGTCGCGGTCCCTTGGCCGCCGTCCTGCGGCCCCTGGTCCCGTGCCCGGTTTCCGGCCGTTTCCGGGCCCCTGCCGCTTCCTCCTTTCGGCGGCCGCCGTTCGGTCTCTCCGCGGGCTCCTGCACCCCGGCTCGGCCCCCTCTCGCCGACGTGTGCCCACCCTCGAGATCCGGTCATGGTCCGGCCTGGACCAGCCGATACCTCTCCCATGGGATCGATCCGGCGGGGGCCCGTGAGGACGCCGGCGGAGGGGCGGCCGGCACCGGTCGTGGCGCGCGACCCTCCGACGGACACGCTCGACCCACACGTCCTCGCCCGGCTCCGCGAGGACCTCGGCGACGACCGCGCCGTGGCCAGCCTCGCGGCCGTGTTCCTGCAGGAGCTTCCAGGTCGGAGCGCGGCGATCCTCGCGGCCGCGAGGGCCGGCGACGTCGAGGCCCTGCGGGCGGCGGCGCACACGCTGAAGTCCGCGGCGTCGCTCCTCGGAGCCGGGCGCCTCGCCGCGATCTGTCGCCGGCTGGAGGACGCCCCGGCCGCGGCCGAGGCGGATCGAGCGCGTGTAGCCGAGCTGCTCCGAGTGTGCCGCGAGACCGCCGCGGCGCTGGAGGCGGTCCGTCAGGCACCCTCGCCCATGCGGTAGCCGACGCCTCGCACCGTCTGCACGTACCGCGGCGAGGACGGGGCATCCCCGAGCTTCCGCCTGAGGTTCGAGATGTGCACGTCGATGATGTGGTCGTCCCCGTACCAGCCCGGTCCCCACACGCGGTCGAGCAGCTTGGCCCGGCTGAACGCCATCCGCGGGTTGGCCGAGAGGATGTCCAACAGGTCGAACTCGAGGCGGGTGAGCGGCACCAGCTCACCACCCAGCCGGACCTCTCTCGCCTGGGGATCGAGCTCGAGGTCGCCGAATCGCCGGGCGCCCGTCGCCGTCGCCTCCCGCGGCCGGCGCAACATGGCCCGGATCCGCGCGATGATCTCGCGAGCCGAGACGGGCTTCGTGACGTAGTCGTCAGCCCCGATCGTCAGGCCGACCACCTTGTCGACCTCGTCGTCCCGGGCCGTCATCATCAGGATGTACGCGTCGGTGAACGACCGGACCTGCCGGCAGACCTCCATCCCGTCGATCTTGGGCAGCACCAGGTCCAGCAGGATCACGTCGGGACCGAACGACCGCGCGAGGTCCACGGCCGCCTCACCGTCGGCCGCCTCCTCGACCAGGAAGCCCTCCGCTCGCAATGGCCCGGCCAGTAGCTCCCGGAACTCCGGCATGTCCTCCACGAGCAGGACGCGGACGGCATCGTCGAACGCCTCGGACCGCGCACGCATCTCCCAGGACCCCCCGGGAACCCCCGTGGGTGGAAGGCTCCCAGCATTGTCTACCACGACGGAGGCGGCCGAAGGCCCGATTCGGGCCACGTACCGCAGCGCGCGCCGCGCGCCCGTCGGGGCGGGCGGATTCGAACCGCCGACCTGGTGCTCCCAAAGCACCCGCGCTGACCAGGCTGCGCTACGCCCCGCGGGTCGGATTCTACGGTGAGGGGAGCTCGAAGACCCCCTCGCCCACGCGCACGACCCCTCCGCCCACGAACACCCGCGGCGCGCCCTCGCCGGGCTCGACCTCCACAGAAAGGGTGCTCGGGCGGCCGATCTCGGCGCCCTGGGAGATCTCCAGCCTGCCGCCGGGCAGAAGCCCCCGCGTCCACAGGTAGGCGCCGAGGGGACCCGCCGCCGAGCCGGTCGCCGGGTCCTCGTCGATCCCGAGGCCGACGGCGAACAGGCGGGCCCTCGCGCGGTCGCCCTTGGCCGCGAAGACGTATGCCGTGTGGGTGCCGAGCCCCTCGACGAGGGCCGCCAAGCCCCGCCGGTCCGAAGCGGCGCGCACCACTGCCCCGGCATCCGCGACCGGGACCAGCAGCTGCGCGCCCCCGGTGGACACGACCTGCGGGGGCAGCTCGGGATGCAGGTCGCCCGGGGACAGGCCGACCGCGTCCGCCACCGCCGCGGCATCGTGGAGCTCGGGGCCGAACGACGGCGGCAGCTGCCGCATCCGCGCGCGACCGGAGGTCCCGCCGGGCGTGACCTCCACCTCGATCGGCACCTCCCCCGCCGCCGTCGACTGCACGACGGGCGAGGCCGTCCGACCCTCGGAGACCATGACGAACGCCGTCCCGAGCGAGGGGTGCCCGGCGAAGGACAGCTCGGCGCCCGGCGTGAAGATCCGCATGGCGTACCGTGCGTCCCCGACCTCCGTCACGAACGTGGTCTCCGAGAACCCGATCTCCCGGGCGACGGCCTGCATCAGCTCCGATGGCAGGTCGAGCGGCTCGGCCACCACGCACAGCTGGTTGCCGGCGAGGGGCCGGTCGGTGAACACGTCGACGAGACGGAAGGGAACCCGCACGGGGCCATGCTACTGGTAGATTCGAGGCCCGCGGGTGTAGCTCAATGGTAGAGCTCCAGCCTTCCAAGCTGGTGACGGGGGTTCGATTCCCCTCACCCGCTCCGCAGGAGCCGCACGTCAGCGGCCTATTGCTCGCTCACCACCGATCAGGCCACGCGTCCGCGTGCAACCTGCGTGCAACAGTGAAACACCACACGCACCTACGACCCGGCCTCGGACGCGGCGGGCTTGCCATCGCTGACGAGTTCCGACAGAGCCCGCGCGAGCGCCCGGTCGCGTGCACTCGTTGCGTGCTGGTAGCGGAGGGCCGCAGCCGGGGAGGCATGCCCGAGCCGGGCCGTGAGCTCAGCGGTCGTGCCGCCTGCCTGGGCAGCCCACGTGGCTCCGGCGTGGCGGAGGTCGTGGAAGTGGCATTCGATGCCGGTAGCCTCCCGGGCCTTCTTGAACTCCTGGGCGAAGCGTGGCCGGCGCAGGCGCCCGCCGGATGCCCCGGAGAAGACGGCTGCGTCCGGGCGGTCCTCGACGTAGCGTTCGAGGTGCTCTCGCAGGACCGGCACGATGTGCGGCCGGATCGTCACCACGCGCCGGCCGGCAGTGCTCTTTGGCGGTCCGACGACGAGCGTTCCGTCCCCCAGCTCAGCGAGCGCCTGGGCGATCTGCACGGCGCCGGCCTCGAGGTCGACGTGCGATCGAGCATCGGCGCATGACCTCACAGGCGGTCTACGCGATGCTCCGCAAGCGCGCCGGCGAGGCAGGCGTCCCTGCCTTCTCCCCGCACGACCTTCGCCGATCGTTCGTCTCCGACCTCCTCGACGCCGGCGCCGACCTTGCAGTGGTGCAGCGCATGGCTGGCCACGCCGCCCCAGTCACCACGGCCCGGTATGACCGCCGCGGCGACGAGGCGAAGCGCCGGGCCGCCGAGCTGCTGCACGTGCCCTCCCATCCCAGGCAGTCCAGCTTGCTCTGATAGATCGCTGAGTGCGGTATGTTGGTCCGCCGTGAGCAACGGGGCGATGCCGTCGAGCACGCTGACGCGCGCATGGCACGGCGTACTGGCGACGGCGGTGCTCGCGGCGCTCGCGCTGCAAGCCGTGATCGCCGTCAAGGCGCCCGGCTCGCCACCGGCACACGCCGTCGGCACGCTCGCCGGGGCGCCGGTTGCGGGGCGTCTGCTGCGGGTCGTGAGCTTCTTCACCATCCAGAGCAATGTCCTGCTCGCGGTCACCTCCGCGCAGCTCGCCCTCAGCCCGGCGCGCGATGGTCGCGCATGGAGGATCCTGCGCCTCGACGCGCTCGTCGGGATCGCCGTGACCGGCATCGTCTATGCGACGGTGCTAGCTCGTATCCACGAACCGAAGGGATGGGAGCAGGTCGTGTCCAACGCGATCTTCCACTACGGCGCTCCCATCGCGGCGGTCCTCGGCTGGCTGATCATCGGCCCGCGCCCGCGAATCGACCGCCGGGTCGTCGCAGCATCGCTGATGTGGCCCCTGCTGTGGTTCGCGTACACGCTCGCGCACGGCAGACTGTCGCACTGGTACCCGTATCCGTTCGTGGATGCCGCGACGCGCGGGTACGGGCAGGTCCTCGCCAACGCGTTGCTCGTGCTGCTCGTCCTGGCCGCGGTCGCCGGCATCTACCTCGTCGGCGACCGGAGACTGCCGCGCGTGCCGCGGCCCGGATGAGGTCCGAGCGCGGGCTTGCATCCAAGGTGGCCCTTTCCGAGCGGGACGCCCAGCGCGTAGCAGACGAGGCTGTCGGCACCGGAGCCGCGCGCCGCGGCCCGGATGCCCCTCTCCCGGACGAGGCCGACGAACGAGGTTTCATCCTGGTTGGCTCGCTCCAGCATGGGTGTCGGAACACTCCGGCAGTTGGTCCCGTCTGGACCCTGCCGGACGTCCCCTCCTAGCCCCCCCTTGCGCTCCTAGCCTAGCGTGCAAGGGAGAGAAGGGGAACGAGGCAGGCCGCCGGCCGTGGGAGGTGCATCCGATGTCCAGTCCAGCAGTGTCTGCGTACCCGGTGCGGGTGGAGGGGCGGCTGGACGCGCCGCTGTCGAGGTGGCTCTGGCTCGTCAAGTGGATCCTAGCCATCCCGCACTTCTTCGTGCTGTTCTTCCTGTGGGTCGCCTTCGCGATCCTGAGCGTGGTGGCCTTCTTCGGCATCCTGTTCACGGGCCGATACCCGCGCTCGATCTTCGAGTTCAACGTCGGGGTGCTGCGCTGGAACTGGCGCGTTGCCTACTACAGCTTCCAGGCGAACGGTACTGATCGTTACCCGCCGTTCACCCTCGCCGAGGTCCCCGACTACCCGGCCCGCCTCGAGGTCTCCTATCCAGAGCGTCTCTCGCGCGGGCTGGTGCTCGTGAAGTGGTGGCTTCTTGCCATCCCCCACTACGTCATCGTCGCGATCTTTCTCGGCGGCGGGGGAAGCGGCGGAGGCGGCCTGATCGGCATCTTGGTGCTGATCTCGGTCGTGGTGCTCCTGTTCACCGGTCGCTACCCGACGGGGCTCTACGAGTTCATCCTCGGGATGAACCGCTGGGTCCTCCGGGTCGCCGCCTACGCGGGGCTCATGACCGACGAGTACCCACCCTTCCGCTTGGACATGGGCGGAGCCGAGTCCGGGTCGGCGCACTTGGTGGTCTGAATCGTGAAGACCGCTGGCCGAGGACGAGATGTGCCAGAGCCGCGGCTGAGTCACGGTCCCGCTCCGGCGCGACCCACCCACAAGAGATCGGAGGTGTTGGGTGTCGACCCCGACAGACAAGGCAGAAGGAACAGCAGGCTCGCAGTTCGAACCTTTCAACGTGAACGTGAGGATCAAGATCTCGGCGTTGTGGACGGCGATGCTGTTCGTCTTCGCGTACGTCGACCTCTTCAGCTTTTTCCGATCCGACTTCCGAGCCCACGTCGAAGCTGGCGAGGTTGGCGGCTTCACCATCAGCCAATCGTTCCTCGTGGGGGCGACGATCTATGTGGTGATCCCTGCCCTGATGGTGTTCGCGTCGCTCGTCCTCCGTCCGAAGATCAACCGGATCGTCAATATCGCACTCAGCGTTGTGTACGCCCTCACGATCATCGGCGGAGCGGTCGGCGAGTGGAACTACTACATCGTCGGCAGCGCCATCGAGATTGCGGCGCTGCTTGGCGTCGTCTACTGCGCGTGGACGTGGCCGAAGCGCGACGCAGAGTTCAAGACATCCATGATCACGGCATCACGCTCCAGGGACCGCGCTCGCGAACTCGGAGAGGTTACGTAGCGAACGCGAGACGGGGCGAAGCCGCCGCTGAGAGGAGGAGGTGACATGGCCGGGGGAAGTGCGCGCCTACCACCGCGATGGTTCGCGGTGACCTTCTGGCACGTGCACAGGTGGATCGTGAGAGCGAGCCGGGGCCGCAAGGGGCTGTGGCCCGCGCGCCCGGGCAAGTGGGGCGCCTTGCGGCTCACCACGAGAGGCCGGCGCACGGGGCAGGCGCGGAGCGTGATCATCGGCTACTACGAGGACGGGCCCAACCTGGTCTCGATGGCCATGAACGGCTGGGGTGCGGCTGAGCCAGCCTGGTGGCTGAACCTGCAGGCCGATCCACAGGCAGTCGTGGAGCTGGCGGGTGGGATCCGGCGCGAGGTGCTCGGCAGGGCCGCGGTGGACGGGGAACGTGAACGGCTGTGGCAGCGCTGGCGCGAACTGGACAACAACCTCGACGGCTACGCGGCACGACGCCCGCAAGAGACGGCGGTCGTGGTCCTCGAGCCGCCCGCCGCGCCCGCATGAGCGGAAGGAGGTGACGCCAGGGCGACGAGAACTTGAGGCGCTAACCCTCGAGCCGCGCCCTCGGGAGGACGGCATGTCACCCGGAAGGAGTCGGCTATGACAACCACGAGTACGGTACCTGCGCCAGGGCGACATCTCTCGATGCAGACAATGACCCGCGATGACGCCAAGCGACAGAAGGCGGGAGGTGTGGCAGCGCTCTATCTCGCACTCGCCCTTCTGGGGGCGATGCCTTACTTCCTGCTGGTGGTCGACTACCCGGGTGCGAGAACCGCTGCAGACAAGGTCGCGCTCATCGCCGGCAACTACCCAAGCATGTACGCGATGTATCTCGCCACCTATGTGCTCTTCGGAATCGCACTCGGCGTGCTGGCGCTCGCGTTGTGGGACAGGCTGCAAGCTGACGCTCCCTTCACCATGCGCGGCGCTACCGCTATCGGCCTCCTGTGGTCGTTCGCCCTCGTGAGCAGTGGGATGGTCTTCAGCTATGGGATGACCACCATCGAGCCTCTCGCCGCGACGGATCATGCACAAGCCGTGCTCACATGGCAGGCGGTCGAGCCGGTCGCGCAGGGGTTAGGCGGAGCCGGAGGCGAGCTTCTCGGCGGGCTATGGCTCCTGCTGGTGAGCTTGGTGGTTCTGCGAGGCGGCGCGTTGCCGAGGGCCCTCGGTTGGCTTGGTGTCGTGATCGGCGTGGTCGGCCTTGCGTCGGTCGTGCCGCCGCTGCACGACGCCGGCATCGCATTCGGGCTGCTGCAAATCGTGTGGTTCGTGTGGATTGCTGTCCTCCTGATGACGACCAAGACAACGGCGCCCGCTGACCGTCTGGCGACGGTTGAACATTGACCCCCTGGGTGCCCCTTGTTCTGCACGACGCGTCGAAGGGAAGTGGCGCCATGAGCGATGTGAACACCCGATCGCCGGAGGCCCCGCCAGCCTGGGCGGTTACGCCTCCGCGGCGCGCACGATCGTTCGGCGGACCTCGCCCATATCGCTGCCCTTCACCATGAAGGCGTAGGCGCCGGCCTCCTCGGCCATCCGCCGCAGGTCCGGGTCGTCG
>JAJYGO010000210.1 GCA_021785115.1 Chloroflexota bacterium
CCGTACTCGATCCTCGTGCGGAGCGCGGAGCGCGACGTGTTCCCGCTGGCCCGCCGCTATGGCATGGGGGTCATGGCGTGGAGCCCCCTGGCGGGCGGCTGGCTCACGGGGAAGTACCGCGCTGGGGCCGTCCCGACCGGATCGCGGGCCGCCCGCGGACGCGACTTCGACCCCGGGAACGCGCGCCTGGTCGAGCGCTACGACCTCGCCGCGCCCGCGAACCGGGCGAAAGCCCGGGCCGTCGACGAGCTCGCCGACCTGGCCGCAGAGGCCGGCCTGCCCCTCGCGGGGCTCGCGCTGGCCTTCGCCGGGACGCACCCGGCGGTCTCTTCCGTGCTCATCGGCCCCCGCACGCTTCCGCAGCTCGAGGAGCTCCTCGCGCTGACCGGGGTCACGCTCGACGGATCCGTCCTCGACCGAATCGACCAGATCGTCCCGCCCGGCGCCGTGCTGAACGACGCCGACCGGGGATGGGACCCACCGTGGATGGCCCCGGCGGCGCGCCGCCGGGCCGCGGCCGCACAGTGAGAGCCGCACAGTGAACACGCGAGAGGAGCGAACGGTGTCGTCGCAGGTGGCTGATGTGACCCACGCGATCGTCCTGGTGACGGGCGCAGGCGGAGGGCTCGGCAGGGCATTCGCGCTCGAGTTCGCGCGCCGCGGGGCGTCCGTGGCGGTGAACGACCTCGACGCGGCCGCCGCCGAGGCCACGGTGCAGGCGATCGAGGCATCCGGCGGCACGGCGCGCGCCTTCGTCGCCGACGTGACCGACGAGCATGCCGTGGCCGGAATGATGGCGTCGATCGAGCGCGAGCTCGGGCCGCTCCAGGTCCTCGTCAACAACGCCGGGATCACCCGGTTCGAGGGCGATGCCTTCCTCGGGATGGACGACTGGCGCCGGGTCATGGAGGTCAACGTCAACGCCGTCTGGAACTGCACCCGGGAGGCGCTGCCGGGCATGCTGCGTCGGGGCGCGGGGTCCATCCTCAACGTGAGCTCCGTCGCCGTGCCCTCGCTGGACGGCTCGTCCACGGCGTACATCGTGTCGAAGGGCGCCGTCGAGACGATGACGAAGGCGCTGGCGCGACGATGCGCGCCCCACGTCCAGGTCAACGCGGTCGCGCCGGGTTCGATGGAGACGACCTGGTACGACCACTACTACCCCACCGACGAGCGCGTTCGCCCCCATCGCTTCGTGCCCGTCGAGGACGTCGTCCGTGTCGGCGTCGAACTCGCGCTCACCAGTTCGGTGACGGGCCAGGTCGTGGTGGTCGACGCGGCGGAGCGGTTCGGCGTGGCCTGACCGGCCGCCCGCCAGCTGACGCCCGACACGCACCACCCGCCTGGGAGACCAGAGATGCGACCCGACATCGTGCCCGGTGGCACGTTCCCCGACTACGAGCTCCCCGACCAGACCGGTCGCCGCCGGAGACTGTCCGGGATCCAGGGCTCCGACCCAATGATCCTGGTCCTCTCCCGCGGTCACTTCTGCCCCAAGGACCGCCGGCAGCTGCGCAACCTCGTCGACCTCTATCCCGAGATCCACGTGGCGTACACGAAGGTCGTCACGATCAGCACCGACAACCTGCTCGAGACGAACGAGATGCGCGACGCGCTCGGCGCCGCCTGGCCGTTCCTGTCCGATCCCGGGCGCACCGTCCAGAAGGACCTCGACATCGCCGAGTACACGGACCCGACCCACGACCCCATGATCCCGTACACGTTCGTGCTCGGGCCGGGCCTGCGGATCCACTCGTTGTACAACGGCTACTGGTACTGGGGGCGGCCGTCGAACGAGGACCTGCGGCGCGACCTGCGCGAGGTGACCCGCGCGATCCGGCCCGACTGGGACCTGGGCGCGCCCGGCCTGCGCGAGCGCTGGGAACGGGGAGAGCGGGACTCGTTCTGGCCCTACGGGCGCTCGATGCGCGAGGTCATCGCGGAGGCTCGCGAGGGCTGAAGGGCCGCCGGTCGGACTCGCGGACCCGCCGCTGCGCCCCTGTCGGGCGCCGCCGAGGCTGCGCCGACCCATCGGCGAGCAGGCCGCGCACGGGTCGGCGGCGCAGTCCCCTCACGGTCTCGTGGCGCCCGAGCCCGCCCCGTCTCCCGCACCTGCGCCCCCGACGGCGCGCCCGCCACCCGGGCGGCGCTTCCGACGCCGGGCCGGGCCGGCGGTCAGCGAGCGCGGGGATGCACCGGCGGCCACCTGCCGCCGAAATGCCGCGACGCCCTCGTACGAGAGCACCACGAACTCGAGGCGTGAGACTCGCGTACGGGCCTCGTTCCAGGCGAGGCGCCGGTCCGCCACCAGGGTCGCCGGCGCACCGGCGGCAACGGAGGCGAGGTACGCCTGGCGATGGGCCTCGGCCTCGGCCCGCAGCGCCTCGAGCTCGGCGCGTCGCCTCGCGGCGGCCTGGTCGCAGGGGGCATTCGCACCGCTCGAGAGCCCCCGGAGTTCCTCGCACATGCCTACCTCCCCCGACGCTCCGTCGATCCGTCCGCGCCGGCGAGGCGCTCGAGCAGCCGCCGGGCCCGCGCGACGAGCGGGTCGACGAGGAGTGCCCCCGCGCTCACCAGCACGACGAGCGCCACGAGAAAGAGGGCCCAGGCGAGGAACTGGTCAGGCGTCATCGGCGGACCCCGGCGCGCACGGGATTGCGGTCCCTCCGGATCACCCACCCTGCCCGTCGCCGGCCGCCACCACCGGCGCCGCGGCCCTGATCGCCACCGCGTCCATCGTCTCCCTCGTCCCCTGCGTGCCCTGCGACGGTCCCGACTCCTGCCCCGCGGCGGCATCGGCACCATTCCGCACTACGTACACCTGACGCCGGGGGCGGGCCGTTCGTTCATTCGCTCCGGCCCGGGTCCGGCATGCGGCACGGACCCCGGGGGAGTGGCACGAGTCCGCGCCCGCCCGGGACGGCTGCGGACGGCCTCAGGCGCAGAGCGTCCTCGCCGGGATCGGCGGCAGCCGGAGCAGGGCCGATGGCGAGGCGATGACGTCCTCCGCCGCCGGAAGGGGCAGCTCGCACCACCCCAGCTCGACGCACATCCCGAGCAGCAGGATGAGGAGGAGACCGTTCACGAGCACCACGAACCCGAAGACCGCCGCGAACAGGACCGACGTCCGGAGCGCGTGCCGCGAGACGGCGCGACGATCCAGCTGGCCCTGGCCGATCGGCTCCCCCTCGTTGCGCATCTCCTCACCCCAGGTAGCGAAGCCAGACGTAGCCGGTCGAGATCAGGAGCGAGATCACCACGACGATCGCGCCGTAGCGGAAGAACTCGAGGAACCCGATGGGACGGCCGTTGCGCGCCGCGACGTTCGCGACCACCACGTTGGCCGAGGCGCCCACGATGGTGAGATTGCCGCCCAGGCACGCGCCCAGGGCCAGCGACCACCACAACGGCTCGGCCGGCAGCCCCGCCGCGACGAGGCGCTCCACGATCGGGATGGCCGTCGCCGTGTACGGGATGTTGTCCACGACCGCCGAGGCGAGCGCGGAGAACCAGAGCAGCGAGATCGCGGCCGCCGTGCCGTCGCCGGCCGTCGCGCCGGCGAGCCAGTCTGCGATCCCGCCGACGATGCCCACGTGCACGATGGACTCGACCAGGACGAACAGGCCGACGAAGAAGAAGAGCGTCGACCACTCGACCTCACGGAACGCGTCGTGCGGTTCGATCCGGCCGATGAGCAGGAGCACCGTCGCCCCGAGCAGGGCGACCGTCCCCGCCTCGAGCCCGAGCACTGGATGCACAAGGAAACCGACGATCGTCAGCCCCGCCACGAGCAGGCTCCGGATGAGCAGCGGCCGGTCGGTGATCGAGGTGGCCTCGCTCCGCTGGACCGCGAGCTCGCGGCGCTCGTCGGGCACACGCAGCGAGCGGCGGAACACGACCCACATGATCAGGGCGAAGGCGGCGAACGCGAGCAACGCGACCGGCCCGAGGTTCAGCAGGAACGCCACGAAGTCGAGCCGGGCGGCCGAGCCGATCAGGATGTTGGGCGGATCGCCGATGAGGGTCGCGGTTCCGCCGATGTTCGATGCCAGGATCTGGGCGACCAGGAACGGCGCCGGCGTGATGCCCAGGCGCGCCGCCACCGACAGCGTGACCGGCACCGTGAGGACCACCGTCGTGACGTTGTCGAGGAACGCGGACAGCACGGCGGTCACCACCGAGAGGACCAGCAGGAGCCGCAGCGGCTCGCCGCGGGAGAGGCGCACCGATCGGATCGCCAGCCATTCGAAGAAACCGGTCCGCGCCAGCGTCGAGGCGATCACCATCATGCCGGCCAGCAGGAAGATGACGTTGAGGTCGATCGCCGCGAACGCCTCGTGTTGATCGATGATCCCGATCGCGATGACCGAGAACCCGGCCAGCAGCGCGATCAGCGTGCGGTCGAAGCGCTCGAGCGCGATGAGCGCGTACGCGACGACGAAGATGGCCCCGGCGAGCCAGGCGTCCGTGGTCATCTCGCCAGATCCCGGAGCGCGCGCCGTCGCCGGGTGCGCGGGACTGCCCGTGCCGTCGGAGTGGCCGGAGGGAGCGCCGGCTGCCGGGCGAGGCGGACGAATCGGCCGCGACGAAGCCGACCGGGAGCGAAACGTCCCGATCGTCGAACACGCGCGGGGCGGTCAGGTGTCCGTGCCGTCACCCCGCCGGCCCGTCGCTGGCCGCCACCACCAGCGACGCGGGCCCGTCAGCCAACGCGTTCATCGTCTCCCCCGTGCGGACGAGTCGAGCCTATCGCCGCCCGGCGCGGCACGGACAGGGCCGAAGGTCGCAGACGGCCGGACCAGAGTCCGCGGCCGTCAACGCCCGGACGGGTCGGCGTGCCGGTGCACCCAGGCCACCAGCTGGACGATCGGAGCGCGCGCCGTCGCCGAGGCGGCACGTCCAGGTCCGGTCGCCGACGTCCGGTTGACGCCACCCGTCTCCCGGTGAAGATTTCCCCACCTGCCGGCACCCCTGGCGCGCTTGACACGGTCGGTGGGCGAGATTGAGAATGAGTCTCGTTCTCACCGATCGTACTGCTGGAGTCCCGCTTCGTGACCCACGCGCTTCTGCCCCTCCTGGCCAGTGCCTTCCTGCTCGGGGCGCTGCACGGCATCACTCCCGACGAGCACACCTGGCCGATCACCATCTCCTACGCCATCGGGGGTGCCTCGGGGCGGCGCGGGCTCCAGGCCGGAATCCTCTTCAGCGCTGCCTTCACCCTGCAGCGTGCCATCGCGTCCGAACTGGCCTACCTCGCCCTCGCCCCGCTGCTCGCCTCCGGCACGTTCAATGCCGCGGTCGACCTGGCGGTGGGCGTCGTGATGGCTGTCAGCGGCGCCTACATCCTGCGCCTCGGCCGGGAACTCCACCTCACCGAGTGGCTGGAACGCCTGCTGCACCGCGGCTTTCACCTGCAGGGCGGGGAAACCCCGTACACCGAGCTCGACACGAGCAAGGCCGGCATTCCCATCCGCATGACCCTGGTGCACGGCTTCGTGGCCGGGTGGGGCACCGGCGCGTTCGCCATCATCATCTACACGGTCCTCGCGCCGGCCATGCCCAACGCGGCGCTGGCGTTCCTGCCGGGGCTGCTCTTCGGCCTCGGCACCATGCTGGTCCAGGGTCTGGCGGGGCTGCTCATCGGGGCCTGGATGCACCGCCGCGGCTATGGTGAACAGGTGATGAACTACGTGGCCCGCGACGTCTCCGGCCGCACGCTGCTTGGCGGCGGGGTGCTCTTCGGCGCCTGGGGAGCCATGCAGCTCGTCGCGCCCACGCTGGCCGGTCCGCTGGACAGCGGCCTGCCCACCGGGATCGGGATCCCCAATCTCGACACCATCAACGCCGGTCTCGTGCTGGTGGTGGTGATCGTGGCCGGTATCGCCGTCTCGAGCTTCGTGCGCGCCGTGCGCCGGGCCCGCACGGTGTGCCCGCCGGAGTGCTTCCCCGAGGGCGCGGTCAAGGCGTGACGCACCCGGCCCGGATGGCAGCACCGATGCCGCCCTCCCCCATGGATTGAGGTGACCACCATGACCCTCCCCACCCGCACCCTCGGCCAGGGACTCGAGGTCTCCGCCCTCGGCCTGGGCTGCATGACGATGACCTCGCCCTCCGGACCCTCGGCGAACCGGGCGGCGATGATCCGGCTCATCCGGGACGCCGTCGATCGTGGAGTGACCCTCTTCGATACCGCCGAGGCCTACGGCCCCTTCGCCAACGAGCAGCTCGTCGGCGAGGCGCTCGAGCCGGTCCGCGACCGCGTCGTGATCGCCACGAAGTTCGGGTTCGGGCTCGACCCGGAGAGCCCGGAACCGCTCGGCGGCCTGAACAGCAGGCCGGCACACATCCGCGAGGTCGTCGAGGCATCGCTGCGGCGCCTGCGCACCGACCGCATCGACCTCCTGTACCAGCACCGCGTCGATCCCACCGTGCCGATCGAGGAGGTCGCTGGGACGGTGCGCGACCTGATCGCCGACGGCAAGGTGCGCCATTTCGGGCTCTCCGAGGCGGCACCGGAGACCGTGCGGCGGGCGCACGCCGTGCAGCCGGTGACCGCCGTCCAGAGCGAGTACTCCCTGTGGTGGCGGCGCCCCGAGGAGGGGCTGATCCCGACCCTGGATGAGCTGGGCATCGGGCTCGTCCCGTTCAGCCCGCTCGGCAGGGGGTTCCTCACCGGGGCGATCGACGAGACGACGACGTTCGATCCGTCCGACCTGCGCGCCTCGATCCCGCGCTTCGCGCCGGAGCACCGGCGTGACAACCTGGCGCTGGTGGACCTGCTCCGCGCGATCGGCGCACGCACGAGCGCCACGCCGGCCCGCGTCGCGCTCGCATGGCTCCTCGCGCAGCGACCGTGGATCGTGCCCATCCCGGGGACGCGCCGGCTCGAGCGGCTCGAGGAGAACCTCGGTGCGGCGGCGGTGGCACTCACGACGGACGACCTGCGCGAGATCGAGGAGGCCGTGTCCCGGATCGAGGTGCAGGGGGCCCGCTATCCCGAACAGCTCGAGCGGCTCACGTACCGCTGAGGCCTCGTCAGGTCTGCATCGCCTCGGCCGGCGTCTCCCGCGCGCGAACCGCTCGGGGACGAGCGCCCCGGCCGCCGGCAGGCTGGTCGGACCGCCGGTCCGCTACGCCTCCAGCTTCGAGACGTCCCGGACCGCGCCCTTGTCGGCCGAGAGCGCCATCGCCGCGTAGGCACGAAGGGCCGGCGAGACGGGCCGCTGCCGGTCGCGCGGCCGGTAGCCG
>JAJYGO010000382.1 GCA_021785115.1 Chloroflexota bacterium
CGAGCGGGGCGTTGAGGTCGGCCAGGACCACGTGGGCGCCCTCCGCGGCGAGGCCCTCGGCGATGCCCAGCCCGAAGCCCTGCGCGGCGCCGGTGACCAGGGCCACCCGGCCGGCGACGCGGCCGGTGAGCTCGCGGCAGTGGTCCACGACGAAGGTCCCGGCACCCGGCACGGCGATCCGCTCCGGGGGCGCTCCGAGACGGGCCGTGTGGCCTGCGACGGCCGCGGCGATGGCCTCGGGCTCGAACGCGTCCAGCACGAGCGTGGCGGGATCGGCCGCGGCCCCGGCGTCCTCATGGAAGGCGACGATCGGCAGGCGGTTGCCCGCTCCGAGCAGGCCGCGCAGGGTCGGGGCCACCACGTCGATCGGCAGCGCAGGCGTCATGTGGCTCATCGGGCTGTACCTCCGGCCTCGATCAAGCGCGCCCCGACCTCCGCGAACCGGCGGATCCGCGCCTCGACGGAGCCGCGCTCCAGGCGGCCGTCCGCGTCCACATAGCCGGGCCGCCCCACGGCGCGCTCCGCCTGGTGGCCGGCGACCACGCAGGCGCCCTCGTAGAGCGTGGCCACGACGTCATCGGGCAGCGCGGTGCCGCCCTTCGCCAGCGGCTCCAGCGGGATGCGCTCGGGCGTGTTGTGCTCGGTGCCCGCGGTGACGATCAGGCCGGCGGTCCGGAGCGTCCGGACGTAGGCCGCCGCGACCTGCGGCGCGTTTCGGCCCGGGATCAGCTCGGCGGCGTGGATGCCCATGCCGACCAGCCGCTCCGCCAGCTCGGCCGGGCCGTCCTCGAACGGGCAGATCGGGGAGGCGCCGTCGCCCAGCGTCGGGTAGCACGGGATCCCGTCCCACTCGAGGATCAGCCGCCGCGCGTCCTCGAATGACAGCGGGGTCTCCTCCACGAACGCCGGGCAGCCTGCCTTGAGCAGCCGGGCGCGGATCTCGCCCTGGACAGCCGTGGCGTCGTCCGCAGCGGCGCTCGGCGGGGCTCCGTAGATGCGCTCGAGGGCCTCGGCTCGCTCGTCGGCAGCGCAGCCGTCGAACAGCGCCTCCTGGAAGGCCCTGGCCAGGTGCCGCTCCTGGAGGACGACCCAGTCGGCCGGCACGCCCGCCTCGGCCGCGACAGTGGCGGCGATGGCGACGTCGTCGAGCCCGGTGGCGATCCCCGCCTCGGCGAACCGGTCCGCGAGCAGGGCGGTCATCCTGGCGGCGCGGTCCCGGTTGGCGGCGCGGGCCGGGGCGTCGATCGCCGCGGCCACAGCGCTCGGCTCCCGGAACGGGTCGGCGCCCTTGCCGCACAGGTACATCCGGCCCGGATTGGCGGGGTCGTTCACGCGCGTGCCGGCTGCGCGGAGCGAGTCCACGACCGTGATGAACTCGAGGCCGAACAGCGGGACGATCCCGACGGCACGCGCCCCGTCCGCGAAGCGGCGGTACACGCGGTGGTCGTGGAAGTTGGAGGCGCCGACCACCCTGACGCCCTCGCGGACGGCGGTGTGGACGACGTCCTCCACGTCCCTGAACGCCGAGAAGTTGGGCGGCAGGTGGACGTGCAGGTTGACCACCGGACGGACGGAGTTCACGAGGCAGCCCTTCCACGGATGGCGGCGAAGCGCGCACGCGCCTCCGCCCAGTCGCCCGACGGTTCGTAGGACGTGATCGAGAACGAGCGCGCGACGAGCTCCCGCGCCTCGGCGACGGACGCGAGCTCCCCGGCGGCGATGGCCTGCACGGCGATGTTGCCGATCGCGGTCGCCTCGACCGGCCCCGCCCTGACCGGGAGCCCGGTCGCGTCCGCGGTGAACCGGCACAGGAGCCGGTTGTTCGAGCCGCCCCCGACCACGTGCACGCTCTCGATCCTGCGCCCCGACACCCGCGACAGCTCGTCGATCGCGTCGGCGTAGCGCAGGGCCAGGCTCTCGAGCAGCACCCGCACCAGCGTGCCCGGATCGCCCGGGACCGGCTGGCCGGTCTCCAGGCAGAACTCGCGCACGCGGCCCGGCAGGTCCCCCGGGCGCAGGAAGCGCTCGTCGTCGGGATCGATGAACGCGGTGAAGGCCGGGGCCGCCTCGGCGAAGCCGGCGATCCGCTCATAGGACGGCGGCTCCCGGTCGGGCCACAGGGCTCGGCGGCTCTCCTGCACCAGCCACAGCCCGACGACGTTGCGCAGCAGCCGGATCGTGCCGCCGACGCCGCCCTCGTTGGTCAGGTTCGCGGCCATCGAGTCGGGCGTCAGGACGGGCTCCGGCACCTCGAGGCCGATCAGCGACCACGTCCCCGAGGACAGGAAGGCGGTGGCCGGCGAGAACAGCGGGGTCCCGACGACCGCCGAGGCCGTGTCGTGCGAGCCGGGGAGGACGACCTGCGTCCTGCCCAGGCCGCGGGCCGACGCGAGCTCGGGCGCCAGGCCGCCCACGGGCGTCCCCGGCGCGACGATCTCGGGCAGGATGCCCGTGGGGATGCCCAGGCGGTCGAGCAGCGGCCGCGCCCAGTCTCGGCTGCGGGCGTCGAGGGCCTGGCTGGTGGACGCGAGGGTGTACTCGGAGACCGTCGCCCCCGACAAGAAGTGCGCGAACAGGTCGCCGGTCATCAGCAGCCGGTGCGCCTGGTGCAGCAGCGGATCGCCGGCCTGGGCCATCGCCAGCAGCTGGTAGAGGGTGTTGATCTCCATGACCTGGATCCCGGTCGTCGCGTAGATCTCACGCTGCGGGACCAGCGAGAATGCGCGCTCCACCATGCCGCTGGTGCGAGCGTCGCGGTAGTGCACGGGGTTGGCGAGGAGCCTGCCCCGGTCGTCGACCAGCCCGAAGTCGACGCCCCAGGTGTCCACGGCGCAGGATGCGATGTCGCCGTCGCCGCCCGCCTTGCGCAGCCCGGCGGAGACGTCGCCCCACAGCCGGAGCACGTCCCAGTGGAGGGTGCCGCCGAGCGTGACCGGCACGTTGGGGAAGCGATGGGCCTCGTCCAGGGTCAGCCGGCCGCCGTCGAACCCCCCCACGACGATCCGGCCGCTCTCCGCGCCAAGGTCAATAGCCGCGTACCGCACCGCCTGCTCCGTGCCGGGAGGATGGTCGACCTGAGGTCGCTGCCATGATGCCAGCAATTTCAGTTGCTTTCAATATGTTGCCGATGCTTGCGATCTCGCGCCATAATCTCGCGTGAACCCCGTCGCCAGGGCCCACCAGTCAGGAGCAGCATGAGCAGCGAGGCGGTTCCGGCCGAGGTCTTCGCCGAGGAGCGCCGGGACGGCATCGGCCGCCTCGTCGCCGATCTCGGGCGCGTCCGTGTCGACGAGCTGGCCGCGCGCTTCGGCGTGTCGGCCGTGACGATCCGCAAGGACCTGGCCCAGCTCGAGCAGCAGGGCCGGCTGGTGCGCGCGCACGGCGGGGCGCTCTCACCCAAGAGCGTGGGCCTGGAGCGGGCCTTCGAGATCCGCGAACGCGTGCAGCGGGCCGCCAAGGACGCGATCGGGCGCGAGGCCGCGGCGATGGTCGAGGACGGCGAGAGCATCGCCCTCGACGCGAGCACGACCGCCTACGCCATGGCGCGGCACCTGCGCGCGCGCGGCGGATGGCTGCACCTGACGGTGGTGACGAACGGGCTCAGGATCGCCCTGGAGCTGGCCGGCGTGCCCGGCATCAGCGTGGTCATGCCCGGCGGACTGGTCCGCCCGGAGGCGCTCAGTCTCGTCGGCCCGATGGGCGAGGGGCTGCTGGGCCAGGTCAATGTCCGGCGCGCGTTCCTCGGCGCGACGGGCTTCTCGGTCGAAGCGGGCCTGTGCGACGGGACCGAGGGGGAGGCGCAGATCAAGCGGCTGCTGGTCGCCGCGGCCACCGAGGTGGTGGGGCTCATCGACCACACCAAGTGGTCGAGGACCACGCTGGTGACCTTCTGCCCCACCGCGTCCATCGGGTCCCTGGTGACCGACGCGCCGGCGCCGGCCGCCATGGCGGCGCTCCTCCGGTCGGGCGGCGTCCGCGTCATCGAGGTCCCAGCCGGGGGCGGCTGACCCCGGACACGTCATGGGAGTCCACGTGGCGGGCGGGCCTCGGTCCACCCTCGAGGGCCAGCGCGGGCAGTGTGGCCTTGGCAGCCGCCGTCAGCCCTCGGCACGCCTGACGGCGGCGTCGGACAGGATGTCGGCGGCCGTGCCGAAGCGCAGCCCGACGACGTCCAGGCGGCGCAGCAGGTCGCGGTTGCGGAGCATGTCGGCGTCGACGGCACCGCTGCGGTAGAGGTTCGCCACCGCGACGTCGTACGCCCGGCGCGTCGCGTTGCCCGACTTCTTCGCGGCGAGCGCCAGGGCCGCCACCGAGCCGGGCTCGCGCCCGAGGGCCGCGATGGCGGCGCGCAGGTCGTCCAGGGCGTCGGTCACCGTGTCGATGACGGGCTCGATGACCGGGCTCTCGCTCATCTCGAACAGGCTCCAGGCGCGCAGGAAGTCGCGCAGGTTGTCGAGGATGTCGTCCAGCGCGCCCGACAGCCGGAACAGGTCCTCCCGGTCGATCGGCGTGACGAGGGCGTTGCGGAGCTCGGTCACGAGCAGCCCCCGCTGATGGTCGCCCGAGTGCTCGATCTCGCGCATCAGCTCCACGGCGTCCGTGCGGCCCACCTCGCCGGCGATCGCCCTGCGGACGAGCTGGGCGCCGGTGATGGTGGCGTCGAGCTGGCCGAGCAGGTAGGCCACGAAGCGGCCGTTGGAGCGGCCCGAGAGGGCACGCAGGGCGTCGAGGAGCGGGATCCGCGTCATGGGGTCAACTCCGGATGAGGAGGCCGATGCCGGCCGCGAGTGCGATCGCCGTCGGCAGGGTCGTGAACCAGACCAGCACCAGGCGCCAGGCCTGGGGCCAGCGGACGGCGGCGCGCCCGGAGGTGGCGATGGTCGAGCCGATCATCGCAGCCGAGGCCGCCTGGGGCGTCGAGACTGGAGAGCCCATCAGGGCTGAGACCGCGACCGCGACCGCCGACCCGAAGTCGGCGGCGATCGTCGTGAGCGGCCCGGCGACGAGGAGCTTGCCGCCCAGGCGCCCGCCGAGGCTGGCAGCCCCGGCGAGGCTGCCGACGGCGAAGCAGACGCCGATGAGCAGCTGAATACGCGGGTCGGGGGCGATGGTGCCGCCGGTCACGGCCGACCCGGCGGCGACCGCGAACACCGCGACGAGCTTCTGCGCGTCATTCGACGCGTAGGCGATGGCCTGGGCCGCGAAGCCGACGGCGTGGAGGTTGCGCAGTCGGGCGGCCAGACTCCTCCGAACGGGCAGCCGGAGCAGGACGTGCGTCAGCCCCCAGGCGAGGCCGGCGGCCGCCAGGGGCGCCGCAGCGAACAGCGCGAGCACCAGCGCAACCGTTCCCCAGGCCACGGGGAAGCCGAGCCCGAGCCCGGCCCCGACGATGCCGCCGAGCAGCGCCTGCGTCACGCTGGTCGGCAGCCCGGACCTCGCCGTCCACGTGATCACCGCGATCGCCGCCCCGACCGCGACCGCGAGGGCGACCGTGCCCTCCGAGCCGCTGGCGGTCACGAGGCCACGCGCGAACGTGGTCGCGACCGCCGTGCCCACGGCGAACGGGCCGACGATCACGATGAGGGTGAGCAGCGCCAGCGCCGTGAGCGGGCTGAACGCACGGCCGGAGAGGTTGGCGGCGAGCAGCGACGCCCCGTCGTTGGCGCCGCTGATGAGCGCGAACACGACGGCGAGGGCGAAGAGCAGGTGCGTGGTCGTCAGCGGCACGGTGCGTCCGTGACTGCGAGGTGGTCCGTGATCGGGGCTCCTGCCGGCTCGGACGCGAGCCCCAGTGTAGGCCGACGCCGGCCGCCCAGCGCCGGGCAGGGCCAGCGGAGGGGGAGCGGAACGAGCCCCCGGGTGCGGGGACCTGAGAGTGGTGGAGATGGGGGAGAGTCGAACTCCCCGTCCAGAGCCCTTCGCCTGGAACCACTACGAGCGTGTCCGATGGTTTTCGTCAGCCGTCGGCGCGCCCATCGGCAGGCTCGCCATCGGCCCATCGGCGTGTCCCTAGATCGGGCTTTGCCCCGGCGTACGTCGCCTCGGCCGGGCCGCACCTCCGCTCAATGACGCTTCCACGGCCCGCGGAGGGGAGGCCGCTTCCACGCTCACCTTACGGCCTTAGGCCGCGAGGGCGAGAGCAGGCTGCTTGTTGGCAGGTACTTCGATTGCCGCCTGTTTTACGAGGCCTGACGGCACCTCGGCTCGCGTCTCCAGACAGCCAGACCCTGTCGAGACCACGCATCCCCACAGGACCGAACCGGCTGTTCGGGGCGCGAATCCTACACCCGGTCGGCCGGATGGGCGAGCGCGGCGAGCATGCGGACGACAGGCGGGCAGGGCGAGGCGGCCGAGTCGGTCGGCGGGTCCCGATGGCGCGCGACACGATGACGCACGGCCGGTTGACAGCGGCCGCCCCTGCCCCGCACCCTCGCCGCATGACCACCCGACGCGTCTCCTGGCGCCGGACCGACGAGGTCCGCACCGACGAGCACTGCACGATCTCCATCCGCGATTCGGGCATCTCGCTCGTCGGCACCGTGCTGGGCGCCGACGGCGGTCTCCCCGTCCGGATCGAGTACCGCGTCCTCACCGACGGCGCCGGGGCCACCACGGCCGTCCACGTCCGCGACTACCGCGGCTTCGGGCAGCGCCAGCTGACGCTCGCGCGCGACGCCAAGGGCAACTGGACGGTCAACGGGGTGGCCGACCGGAGGCTCAAGGGCTGCGTGCACGTGGACTTGGGCTGCAGTCCGTCGACCAACACCCTGCCCATCCGCCGGCTCCGGCTGGGCATCGGCGGTGCGGCGACCATCCAGGCGGCGTGGGTCCGCTTTCCGGAGCTGGCCGTGGAGAAGGCCGCCCAGACGTACTCCCGGCCCGACGAGTTCAGCTACCGCTACGCGAGCGGCTCGTTCGAGTCTGACCTGTTGGTGGACGACGACGGCGTGGTGGCGCAGTGCGGCCCCTGGGAGCGAACCGGCGTGGCGGACGGCCTCGACGACACCGCCCCGCTCGACGCGCGGTAGCGCCGAGCGGGCGTCGTCCCAGGCGGTCCTTCAGCTCGCGGGAGCCCCGACCGACGCGTCGGCGATGCGGCCGAGGAACAGGACCGCGCCCGTCTCGAGGTCGCGCACGGCGAACACGAACGGTCGGTCGACCTTGAGGGTGACGGTCTCCGAAGGCGCGGCCGCACCGGCGAT
>JAJYGO010000485.1 GCA_021785115.1 Chloroflexota bacterium
GGGGCCGAGATCACCGTCGGCTTCGACGGATCCAAGTCCCGCGACTCCACGGCCCTGATCGGATGCACCACGGACCGGCATCTGTTCCGCATCGGCGTGTGGGAGCGGGACCAGCGCGACCCCGAGTGGACCGTCCCGCGCGACGAGGTCAACGAGAAGCTGGCGTGGGCGATGGATCACTGGAACGTGCGCCGCGTTTCGTGCGACCCGCCCCGCTGGGAGTCCGAGATCGAGGCGTGGGAGAAGCAGTGGCCGGATCGCATCGTGCGGTTCGACACGTTCGTCAGCGAACGGATGGCGCCCGCAGTCGGGCGGTTCCACGACGGCGTCATGGACGGCTCACTGACTCATGACGGGGACCCGACGCTGGCCCGTCACATTTCCAACGCGCGAACGAAGGAAACCCGCTGGGGCCTCGTCATCGTGAAGGAACATCGGGACAGCCCCCGCCGCATCGACGCGGCCGTGGCGGCCGTCCTGGCGGACGACGGGGCCACTGCACCGCCCCCCCAGCCAGTGGACCGGAGGATGCACACATGGAGTTGACGCCCTACACCTCTCCGTGGTGGCTGGACCGGCTCGGCAAGGAACTGGACGAGCGCGAGGCCGTCATGCGCGTCCTCCAGGCGTACTACGACGGCCAGCAGCCCCTCGCAATGGCCTCCGATAAGTTTCGGGAGGCGTTCGGCCGTTATTTCATCCACTGGTCCGACAACTTCTGCAAACTGGTGGTTCAGTCGCTCGAGGAGCGCCTGACCGTGCAGGGCTTACGGTTCGGCGACGACACCTCCAATCGCAAGGCATGGCGCATCTGGCAGGCCAACGACCTCGACGCCCAGTCCCAGAAGGCCCACCGGGAAGCGTTCATCAAGGGCGACGTGGCCGTGATCGTGGCGCCCCCGCTCCGGGGCGACAGCATGCCGATCATTCGCGTCCAGAAGCCGGAGGAGGTCGTCGTCGCCTACGGCGAGGACCCGCTGGTGCGCGCGGTGGCCATGAAACGGTGGCAGACACCCGACAAGCGGTGGCTGGCGACGCTCTACTACCCCGACCGCATCGAGAAGTACCGGGCGCACATGGACACGTCCCAGCCCATCGTCCTGACCTCGCCGAACTGGGAGCCGCGCTCCGTGCCGGGCGAGGACTGGCCCCTGATGCATGACCTCGGCGTCGTGCCGGTGGTCCCGATTGTCAATGATCCTGACTTGGACAACCGCGGATCGTCGGAGATCGCCGCCATCAGGCCCCTCCAGGACGTCGTCAACAAGCTCTTCGTTGACCTCATCGTCGCCAGCGAATACGCCTCGTTCCGTCAGCGCTGGGCGACTGGGATGGAGATCCCGAATGATCCCGAGACGGGGCACCCCGTCGAGCCATTCAAGCCGTCCGTGGAGCGCATCTGGTCCACCGCCGTCACGGATGCCAAGTTCGGCGACTTCGAGCAGACCGACGTGACCGGCATCCTGAAGGCGATCGACACCACCATCCAACACATCGCCTCCGAGACGCGCACGCCGGCCCATTACCTGCTCGGCTCGGCCGGCGTGTTCCCGTCCGGGGAATCGTTGCGCGCCGTCGAGACCGGCCTCGTGGCGAAGGCGCGACGGCGGATGCGCGACTTCGGCGAGGCATGGGAGGAGATCGAGCGGCTCGGCTTCCGCGCTATCGGGGACATCGCCCGGGCCGAGAAGACTGATGCCGAGACGATCTGGAAAGACCCCGAATATCGCACCGAGGCGGAGCATGTCGACGCGCTGGTGAAGCTCGCCAGCATCAACGTCCCGCACGAGCAGCTCTGGTCCGACGCGGGCTACACGCCCCAGCAGATCGAGCAGTTCAGCGCCTATCTCGACGCCCGCAAGCCGAGCGGCCCCGGCATCGGCATCGCCGCGCCGACGCTCGAACCCCCCACGGAGGAAGGCACGCCCGCCGCGGTCCCCGGCGCCCCGGTCCAGGTCCCTCCGCAGCCGCAAAGGAAGGCAGCCTGATGGCAGTCAGCGAGAAGCCGTGGGGACCGATCACCGCGGCCGACTATCCCGACGCGGGCGCCTACTGCGACGCCTGCCTCATCAACGAGAACACCGGCCCCCGCGAGCAGTGGACCAAGGGCGCCTGCCACCTCCCGGTCCGGGAGCCGGGCGGGGCGCTCAACCGCGCGGGCTGCCACGGCGATGCCGCCGTGCTGGCGGGAGCTCGCGGTGGCGTAGACGTTCCAGCCGCTGCCAAGCGGTCCGCCGCGCGCAAGCTCCTCGCGATCTATCGCAACGACCTCAAGGAAACGCCGCCTCCGTCGCTCATGCACATGGCGATGTGAGGACGAACGGCACTTGCACTGAAAGGAGACATCTGTTCTAATGCCTGACGACACCACTGCGGGCGCGACGCCCGTCGAGTCGGGTGCGACGCCCGACCAGAGCACCGAGGCGAAGCCCAACGCCACCTCGCCCGCGACGGGCGCGGCCACTGCCGATGACCACCTCGGAGATGCCGGCAAGAAGGCGCTGACCGCCGAGCGCGAGGCTCGCGGGGCTGCCGAGAGGCGTGCGAAGGACCTGGAAACCCAGCTCAAGGGGCTCCAGGACGCGCAACTCTCCGAGCAGGAGCGCAAGGACAAGCGGCTCGCCGAGCTGGAGAAGGCTCAAGCCGACTGGCAGGCCGAGCGGCAGGACATCGTGCTCCGCACGTCCGTCGAGCGTCTCGCCGCGAGGGCGGGCTTCGCGGCACCGGAGGATGCGTTGGCCCTCCTCGACCACACCGCCATCCAGTATGAGCCGGACGGCACGCCGAAGAACCTCGACGCACTCCTGACCAAACTGGCGCAGGCCAAGCCGTACCTGCTGGGACGCTCCGGCGGCTCGTTCGACACCGGCTTCGGCGGTGGGCAGGGGGCGGCGCAGCGCACCTACACCCGAGCCCAGCTGCGCGACACCAAGTTCTTCGAGGCCAATCGGGCAGACATCATGGCCGCCATGACCGAGGGCCGCATCCGGGGCTAGACGAGCCCAACGACCGCCGCCTGAGTGCGAGTGAGGGCGGGTCGGTCGAACTCCCTACTCGCGGGAGACCTCCATGGTCCTGTCGATCGACACCACCCAGGCGCAGTATTTCATCCCGGAGATCTGGGCCCAGAGCGCCATCCCGATCCTGCGCTCCAACATCGTCGTCGCGCCGCGGATCTACCGCGACACGGACGTCGCCTCGTTCAGCCGAGGCGACGTGCTGCACGTCCCCTATCCGGGCGTGCTGGCGGCCAGCGACAAGGTCGCGGGCACGGCGTACACCCTCGCCCAGCCCACGGGCGAGACGGAGGTGCAGGTCACCCTCGACAAATACAAGGCCGTCTCGTTCATCGTCGAGGACATCGTCCGCGCGCAGGCCAACCAGGACCTCGTCGCGAACTACTCAGAAGCCGCGGCCATCGCGCTCGCCGAGCAGCTCGAGACGGACCTGTTCACCACGCTCGGCGCGGCGGCCAACGCGGTCGGCACCGCCGGCACGGATCTCACCGCGGCGCTGCTCCGCACGGCGCGGAAAACGATGACGGACAACAAGGCCCCGGCAGATGGCCGGTCTCTGGTCATCTCCACCAAGGACACCGTCTCCTTGCAGGCCGACAGCGCCCTGACCTCGTACTTCGCGTTCTCCCGCCCGCAGAGCATCTCGGACGGGAGCCTCGGGCGCCTGTATGGGTTCGACACGTTCGAATCCCAGCTCATCCCGACCGTCGCCGGCACCCCCATCGAGACGGACAACTACGCCTTCCGCCGGGACGGCGTGATCCTCGCCATGCGCGGCCTGCCGGAGCCCCCGGCGGGGACGGGCGCCGTGGCCTCGAACGTGCGCGACCCCCAGTCGGGGATCGTCATGCGCGTGGTCATGGCCTACGACGCCTCTTATGGCGGCGTGCGGATCACGATGGAGCTGCTCTACGGCTCCAAGATCCTGCAGGACGCCAAGGTCCTCAAGCTCAAGAGCTGACCCTCTTGACCTCCTTCGTCGTCGTGACGCCCTCGCGCGGTCTGGTGCACAGCCGGACCGTCGAGAGCGTCATGGCGAACGTCGCCGACGCACAGGCCGCCGGCCACGAGTTCCGTGGCTGGCGGCTCTCCCATGCGCTCCCCATCCCCGACTGCCATCAGGACGTCGCCGAGCAGGGCCTCGCCACGGGCGCCGATGCGCTCTGGTTCGTCGAGGAGGACGTGATCCCGCCTGCGGGCGCGCTGCTCGCGCTCTTCGATGCCCTCCGCGCATACGAGGTGGCCGCGATTGACTATCCGGTCTGGAACGGCGGCAAGCACTGGTCCTGCATCTGCCGCAGCCGTGACGGCGGGCCGAATGAGCGTCCCTCCACCGGCCCCATCCGCTACACCGGTCTCGGGTGCACGCTCGTTCGCCGCAGCCTGTTCGGACGCCTGAACCCGCCGTGGTTTCGCTCGGACATGCAGTTTCAGATCCTGCGCGTCGGCAATACCACTGAACTCGTCCAGAAGCCCGTCGCCTATGAGTACGGCGGCCAGGACATCTACTTCGCCTACCGCGCCCTTGAGGCCGGGATGACCATCGGTGAGGTCCCCATGACCGCGGGCCATGCGCGCGTCGCCGAGATGGGGAAGCGTGGCACCAATCACGGCTGCCACACCATCGAGACCATCGACACCATCGAGCGGTGGCAGCAGATATGACCACCGTCGTCTACACCGGGATCGCCGGGGGCTATGACAGCCCCATCGAGCAGATCGTCCCCGTCCGCCTGTTCACGGACGAGACGCACCCGCGCCCGGAGGCCGACCCCCGCCTGCGCGCGAAGTGGTGGAAGTTTCGCCCGGACCTCATGTGCCCGGACGCCGACGTGACGATCTGGATCGACGGGAACATCCGCATCCTGCGCCCCGATTTTCCGGAGATGTGCGTGCGGGCGCTCGGCGACGCGGACGCCCTCTTCATGCGCCACCCGCAGCGGGACTGCATCCACCAAGAGGTGATCGCCTCCCGCCACCTCCACAAATACGACGGCTGGCCCCTCGAAGAGCAGGCGGACCACTACATGCGCGAGGGGCATCCGGAGCACTGGGGCCTGGCCCATGCCGCGGTACTCGTCCGCCGCAACTGCGAGCAGGTGAAGCGTCTCGGCGAGGCGTGGTGGGAGGAGATGACGTGGAGCCTCCAAGACCAGATCAGCCTGCCGCCCCTGCTCCGCACGTCGCCCCTGCGATATCGCTGGTGGGTGCAGTCCCCCATCGAGACGGGCTACCTCCACTGGGACGGCGGCCATAACGGCCCCAACTCGGGCATCGAAGCGAAAGGACCGCTGGCATGACTGTCCGCGCCACGATGGCCGATCTGATCACGCGGGTGCGTGGCCTGGTCGGTGATCCTGCGGGCGCCTCGCAGGTGTTCGCGGATCAGGACTACCAGGACGCGCTGGACCAGCGGCGGACGGACATCGTCGAGGTGCAACTCTCCTTCCGCCCGACGATGGTGGGCGGCGGCCCGGTCGTCCAGTATCGGGACTACTGGGCGCCCTTCGGCAACTGGGAGGACGGCGTCCTGCTCAAGGACGCCTCCAACGTCACCGTGACGCCCGACTCGGCGGACCTGCTGCACGGGCATTGGACGTGGACCGGCGGCCATCTGCCGCCCCTGTTCATCACGGGCGCGTTCTACGACGTCTATGGCTCGGCCGCCGGCCTGCTCGATCAGTGGGCGGGCAAGGTCGTGATGGAGTTCGACTTCACCGCCGACGGGCAGACCTTCCGCCGCTCGCAGAAGCGGGAGGGACTCGTCGCGCTCGCCAACACCTACCGCCGCTTCGCGGTGCAGCCCGGTCGCCGCCCGCTCTGGCGCAGCGATACGTGGCGCCTGCCAGTCTGGGGCGTCGAGCCGTGACCGAGCGTCGCTTCGTCATTGTCCATCCCGACGGACGCCGGTACTCCGTCACCGAAGAGGGCTTCCGCCGCCTGTACGCGGCGCAGGGCTTTGCCGTCGAGGGCGGAGAGACGGCCCGGGCGCTCTCCGGGGCGCTCGGGTCCAATCGTCGGCGTCCACGCGCCTATGCGCCACACGCCTTCGTCGGCAACCCGGAATGGGACTGCGAGACGTGTGGGCGGCCGCCCGGTCATTCCCTCCACGCTGAGGCGGCGTGATGCTGTCCGACGCCGACATCGCCGCCATGCGGGCCACCGTCAACGATGCGCTGCCGGATACCGCCGTGATCGGGCGGTATACCGAGGTCGACGATGGGGCCGGCGGCGTGACGATCACCTACGCCCCGCAGCCAGCCGTCGCGGGTCGCCTGAGCCCGCTCTCCTCGCGCCTGCGCAACGCTGAGCGGATCGTGGCCGCCGACGTGGTCTCCGAGGCGCCGTGGATCCTCACGTTGCCCGAGGGCACCGTCATCGGCGAGCGCGACCGCGTCACGGTGCTCGGGCAGGTGCTGGAGGTCTCAGCGGTGCTCGACCCGATGAGTTGGAGTTTCTGCACCCGCGTGCTCTGCACGGTGCTCCGATGACGAAGTTCATCGAGTCCAACGGCTTCAAGGTGCCGGTGCCATACACGAGTCCCGGCGGTGCGTACAAGTACCCCGGCTATCGGCCGCAGTCGCAACGTAGGCAGGCCGTCGGCTCAATCACCCCCGGCAAGGCGTTCAACAACTTCCCGGCCATCGCCGCGGCGTTCCCGGACGTCATCGCGGCCATCATCAACGAGACGGCGGAGGCGGTTGGCCACGAGGCACAGGCTGCGGCGCCCGTCGGCAAGGGCGGCAAGGGCGATCCCCGGCCCGGCACCCTCCAGGAGTCCATGAAGATCCGGTATGCGAGGAACCGCGCCACCGGCTACACGCAGAGCGCCCGCATCGACTTCAAGGCGGAGTGGCCCAAGGGCCACCGGTACGCGTGGTTCGTCGAGTGGGGGACCGTCAAGGACCCAGCGCATCCCTTCCTCGTGCCCGCCGTCATCAACAACCGCGGCACGTTCCGGGCCAAGCTCCACGCGCTTGAGTCGAGGCTGCCATGAGCCGCCTGACGCCAGCGCGCGCGCCTGATAGTCGTCGAGCGGGTCGCCGTCGATGATAAACGCTAGCGCAGATGGTGTCAAGGGGACGGGATGAACGAATATCCGCGGGCCGCCGAATGGCTCTACGCGACCCTCCATGGCGACAGCGCCCTGATGGCGGCCGTCTCCGGCATCTA
>JAJYGO010000103.1 GCA_021785115.1 Chloroflexota bacterium
GAGCGGCGCTGGGACACGCGGGTCGGGAGCGTCGAGCTGGCCATCCCGCGCGTCCGCGACGGGAGCTACTTCCCCTCGCTGCTCGAGCCGCGGCGGCGGGCCGAGCGGGCCCTCCTCGCGGTGGTCCAGGAGGCCTACGTCCTCGGCGTCAGCACGCGCCGCGTGGAGGACCTCATCGACGCCCCAGGCATCGCCTCGCTCTCGAGAAGCGAGGTCAGCCGGATCTCGTAAGGAGGGCCCGATGAGCGCGCCGCTGAGCTTGCCTGAACGCCAGCCCGTGATCGCGTTCTGCGACGTGTCGCGGAGGATATTATACGAGCGGCGGAAAGCATCCTCGCGATCGCGCTGGGCATCACCGCCACGGAAGCCGGCTATCGGACCTACTTACCACCTCGGCGGACCTCGTGGCAGGGCTCCGGCGACCGGCAGCTCAACCGCGCGCTCCACACGATCGTGCTCTCGTGCTTGGCGCATCACGCAGAGACGCGCGCTTCCGCTGAACGTCGAGTCCCCGCTGCGCTGGACGACCAAGAGCGTTCGGAACCTCGCGGCCGAACTCAAGATCCCCTCTCGCTGAACCGCATCCTGCAGGTCGGCGGTATCGGGGCCGGCACGTCATCGCTGCTCGCGACGAGCGGCCCGGCGGCGGCGGTTGTGGCAAGTTTCGCACCAGGTGTCAGGGGGTGCAGCCGAGGGTTCCGTTATGCGCTCTCACCAGAGCGAATAGCTGAGCTAGATTCGCTCGGCCCTGAACTTGCTTCCGGAGCTTGTGATCATGGCGTTGAGCGCGCAGGTCATGTCAAGCACGCGCTCTAACCGACTGAGCCAACCGCCCGTGTCCGTGCTCGCTGAGAGCACATTCCTGGTCTTCGGCTTGACCATGACGGACCGGGATCGGCCGACGTTCGACGAGGTGTTCGCGTGGCTTCAGACGGCCGGACCGGCCACTCTGGTCTCCAGTCGCGGAACGAAGTACAGAGTCGCCGCTCAGGTCTCGAGCGGCACGAAGCTCATCGTCGCCCGGCCGCGCAGCGGTCAGGTCCACATCCTGTGGGGTGCCATTATCCGGTCGCGAGGCTGGCGACGAGTGGCTTCGCGATGATCGGCGGGTGACGCCGACCACTGGCGAGCAACACATGAGCCACGAGCGGCCGACCGTCGTCATCGTGGCGTCCTGATCGTCCCCACCACGGAGGCTTCGGCGTGGTGCCCTCGCTCCTGTACCTCCTGACCCGACGCGTCCTCGATCTTGTGGCCCTGCGGTTCCGGTCGGGACGCTCCAAGGATCTCGAGATCGTGGTGCTGCGCCATGAGCTGGCAGTGCTGCGCCGGCAGGTGGCGCGGCCCGAGCTCAGCGACGCCGATCGGGTCTTTCTGGCCGCGGCGTCGCGGCTGCTGCCACGGCGGCGCTGGTCATCCTTCTTCGTGCGACCCGAGACGCTGCTGCGCTGGCACCGTCGGCTGGTGGCGCGGCGCTGGACGTACCGGCGGCGGGGAGCTGGTCGGCCGCCGCTCGATCCAGAGCTGGTTGCCCTGATCCTGCGCCTGGCCCGGGAGAACCCGCGCTGGGGATACTTGCGCATTCAGGGAGAGCTCCGGGGTCTGGGCATCCGGATCTCCGCCACGACGATCCGCCGCGTGCTCGCGGGGGCCGGGCTCGATCCCGCGGGCCGGCGGTTCGGCTTGTCCTGGCGGGCGTTCCTCCGGATGCAGGCAGCGAGCCTCCTCGCGACGGACTTCCTCACCGTCGACACCATCTTCTTCCGCCGACTCTACGTGCTCTTCTTCATCGAGCTCGACACCCGCCGGGTGCACCTCGCTGGGGTCACCGCCCACCCCACCGCGCTGTGGGTCACCCAGCAGGCGCGCAACCTGGCCATCCGGATGGGCGACGCGCTGTCCGTGCGGAAGTTCCTGATCCACGACCGTGACGCGCTCTTCGGCGGGTCGTTCGATCTGGTGTTTCGCTCCGAAGGCCTGCGGGTGATCCGGTCACCCGTGCAGGCCCCCAGAGCGAACGCCTTCGCCGAGCGCTGGGTGGGGACCCTGCGCGGCGACTGCCTCGACTGGGTCCTCATCGTTCACCGCCGCCAGCTCGAGGCCGTGCTGCGCGCGTACGTGACCCACTACAACGCACACCGCCCGCACCGCGCCCTCGACCTGCGGCCACCCGACGGAGACTCGATCCCGCTCGGTGCGGCACGCGCGTCACCACCCGCGGTCTGGCGCCGTGACCGGCTCGGTGGTCTGATCCACGAGTACGAGTTTGCGGCTTGACGGAATAATGGCACCCCACAGCCTGCCCGGACCGTGCGCGACATCCGGGCCCGCTACCGAGGCCAGGCCCCGGCCCTCGCCACCCGCCTGCTGGCCATGAGCGTGGCCCTGGGCGGTCAGCTGTCCCTCGCCGTCGAGATCCCCCTCGAGCTTGAACGGCGAGCCGCCTTCGGCCTCGGGGCGGCCTGGACCGCCGCGCGACGCCGCGGCGCGCCCGGAGCGACGCCCTGGCGGTGGCTGGCCCTCATCTCCAGCGGGCGGGTCCTCGGCACCAACACGCGCCTGCCAGGGCCCGTCCATCACGCTCGCGCCGCGCTCGGCCATGGGCCGACGGGAGGACCGGACCCAGGTCCGCCGCCCGGCTCCGAAGGTCACGGGCGTCCGCTCGGACGAGCGCCACCTTCCTCCCCGAGCCGGGTTCCGAGATCAGGCGGAACCCGTCACCACCCACCGCTGCCGAACCATCTTCACCCAATGCTGCCGGATCAGCGCCAAATAGCGCGGCCGGCAACAGCTGGCTGCCAAGGGCGTGCGCCATCGGAGAGAGGAACAGCTCCTTAGGCGCTGGATACCAGGGCCCGCCGACCAGCGCCCCGAGTCAGCCCTCCGGGGCCTCTGCACTTGTCGCGCTCAACTCTCTGCAGGTTTCATGTCCGCCCACAGGACCGGCCGGTAGGCGTCAGGTTCCCGGCCGGAGGACGAGGAGCGCTCGGGCCGAGATTGGGTCGACCGCGTACGTGGCGCCGTTCGCGGTCATCGCCGCTACGGGTGTGGTGAGTGCGCCGCCGATCGTTGCGCTCGCGATCGTGCGGCCCTCGCCGTCCAGCCACGTGAAGGGCTGGATTCCGCTCTCCGCGTAGGCCGTCGCGAGCACCGTGGAGCCGGGGGTCGCGGGCACGAAGCCCTCGGCTAGTTGTCCGCCGAGCGCGCGCGTGGCCACTTGTGTTCCCGCGGGGGTCACGACACGGACGCCGGAGCCGGTGGCCAGCGCGAGATCGCCAGCAGCCAGCCACGCAAATGGCGGAGTTCCCGCGCCGAGATCGCGCGGCATGACGGGCTCGACAGCGACCCCGCCGCCTCCCGAGGTTGGCAGCAGCCAGACTCCCGGCACGACACCCAGCGCGTCCTTCACGCCCTTTGCCGGGAAGCAGTCGCAGGCGACTGTCGCGCCGTCGGGCGAGAACCGGGCGGAAAACAGCATGGCCAGCGAGGGATCGACCGCGCTGGTCCGGCCCGACCCCACCTCGAGAATGCTTAGCGGCCCGGAAAGCGCTCCGGCGCCGTTGGACCAGGGAATGGTCGGCTGAACCAGGAGGAGCCTCGACCCGTGCCAGTCGAGCCCGATACGGCCGTGGATGACCTGCCGAGTCCCGCTCGCGAGATCGACAACCGTGGTCGTGGTCCCGGTCACGATCGCCAGGTGAGCCAGCCCATCACCGAGGAGGCTGCCTGTCCCCGTCCCCAGCTCCTTGCGCGTCCCGGAGGCGACATCGAGGACGATGAGCCGGGATCCGGCGCCGCCCGAAAGGAGCGCGAGCCGCATGGGTCCGACCCAGGCGATCGCGGTGCCCGTTGCGTCCGCCACCCTCGCTCCGGTCGAGTCGAGGACGCGGATGGCGCCTGCCGTCCCTGCAGGAGCACCCTCGGGCATGCCCAGGACCGCGAGGAAACGGCCGTCCAGCGATGTCTCGAGGCTGACGATGCGCTCCCCGGCGGGGAGCCCGGGATCCAAAACCGGGCGGGCCGCGAATGGAGCCAGGGACGTTCTCGCCGACGGCGAGAGGGACGCGACCGGCGTGGCGATCCCCGCCCCCGGAGGCGAGCTCGGCCTCGTTGCGGCGAGGGCGAGGATGCCTGCCCCCACGACCAGGAGCACCCCGATCGCCGCGGCCAGAGAGAGCACGGCGTGGCGGATGCTCTCGGTCCGCCGCGCCCGCCCGATCGCGGCATGGACGCGGGCTGCGGGCTCAGCCTCCTGCAGGGCCTCGGCACGCGGGGCGAGCGTCTGCTTGACGCGTTCCAGGAACTCGTCGTCGTTCACGACCCGACCTCCCTGCGCAGGCGGGCGATCGCTAGCCGGAGCCGTGACCGCACGGTCTCGCGGGGCGCATGCACGAGCTCGGCCACCTCGTCCACCTTGTAACCGAGCACCGTGTGTAGGGCGAGTACGGCGCGCTGTTCCGCTGGGAGGCGGTCGAAGGCGGCGGCTAGGTCGATCGCATCTGAGCCGGGCGTTCCCGATTGCGAACGCAGGTCCTCGGCGAGGACGGCCATTGCTCTGCCGCGACGGGTGCGTAGCGCCTCGTTCACCACGATCCGATGGAGCCAAGCGCCGACGCGAGCGGGATCGCGCAGATCGCGCCGCGAGCGCCAAGCGCGCTCGACGGCGCTCTGCACGACGTCGTTGCCGTCGTGCCGGTTGCCCGCTAGGAGGGTAGCGAGCCGGAGGAGCTCGTTGTAGCGCGCGACGAGCTCGGCCTCGAGGTCCTCGTCCGTGAGGGTCACCGCACTCCTATCGGCGAGAGCACCCTTGCCGCTGCAGTGTGTCCCGGTTGCAATGAGCTCCATGCCACAAGAGACCTTCGCGCCGCCCCCAACGGGTCACTTCCTCACGAAATCAAGGTCCCGATCCCCAAGCGAAGGGACGGCCAGGGCCGTCCCTTCGATGCCTTCCCAGGCGTCAATCGGTGGGGTGGATTGCCGACACAAGCTCACCCGTCTGCTCCACGTAGACGGGACCGGCCGTCGTCGGGACAGTCCACAGCGGGTAGTACGGAGACATCGTTTCCTGGGCCCACGTCCAGGTTAGGGCCGGAGCTCCGTTCACGGTGAGCCCCGCGCGGACCGCCGCGGCGCGGGCCGCCGCCGCATCCACGAACGGGTAGCCTGCGAGCGGCGAGTCGTACAGGGTGAAGCCGGCAAATTCGGGGACGTTGTTGTTTACGGTCCACATCGCGATCGCGCGGAAACCCTTGGCCCCGACCACGCGACCGAGGTAGTAGTCCGGGAACTGCGGATCAGTACTGCGGACGAAGACGAGGTTGGGATCGAGCTGGGCGCGGGTAAAGGCGTCGCTCGACTTCGGATCGCTGGCCAGGCCGCGCTCGCTCACGCTGGCTGCGAACGACTTCCGGATGGCGTCCTCGAGCGCCGCGCTCGGCGTCGCGGGGACCACCGCCGGCCGCGGGTCGTCGGGATGCATGAGCGGCACCGGTGTCGGCGCAGTGCCTGGGGTCTCGGACTTCCCGCTCGCCAGCACTGGCGAGGATCCGGGAGGCGCGTCGGGCGGAAGGTTGGTGGTGCTGGGGTTGACTGGCCCCGGCGCCATCGCCGTGCTCGTGCGCAGGACGGCGGGGTAGTAGCCGGTCCAGATGTTGCAGTCAGACTGACTGAAGGCGGTGTAGTAGTAGGCCGACCAGGCGCTCCAGGAAATGTACGTGTAGCTGTGGCTGGTGGCGCTGAGGCCGATGCAGCCAATCGGGTTGCCGCTTGTGCCGCAGTTGTTAGGCGAGTTCGACCAGTAGCCCCATGGATCCAGTACCCAGACGTTGGTGATCGTGTAACTGCCGGTCAGGCAGCCCGACTGGGTGGGATCGCACGACATTGTGCCGCCCGTCATAACGAAGGCGTGCGAGCCGTGGTTGATCTCCACCCCCTGCGGCTGGCCGTAGATGCCGACGCGCCGCAGTACCTGCCCAGTGGCGTCCTTGGCGCTGGAGTAACTGGCATCCCAGTAGTAGTAGCCGACCGGCGAGTAGATGTACATCATCCAAGCCCAGGCCCGTGCGTCGAGGCCGTAGTCGGTCGAGGAGTACGAACACCCGGTGTGCTGGCGCCCGTAAACGTAGGCCGTGTTCTGCGTGGGGCGCGTAGGTTGCATCGGCTCGAGCATCATCTCGGTGCCGCCGACGACGCAGTATTTCTGCGACTGCTGGTTTATCCAGGTCACGGAGTAGTTGGCGGACCAAGCCGCCGTCAGGCTGGGCGTGACCAGGATCACGGACAGCCCGAGAAGCGCGGCGATCATTGCCACTCGTGCGCGATGTATAACTCCTACCCCTCCCGAGGAGAACGCGATCCGGGCGAGCCGGGACGCAGGACAGGGCGGCAGCAACCGCGTCTTCCAGTGGGTGTCGCAATCTGATTTGCGGTCACCCGGGCGTACTGCGCCAAGATCTGGCTTGTACGGGACAAGTACGTTCTTGAGCTCTTACGTTCTTGAGCTCTCGCCTCCTTGGGACGCGAGTGGATTCCTCAGCCGCAGGGGGACGGCGCCGTCGTATGCACCGCATCGGATCGTACGCCCCCCCCAACCTTGCCCGGTCAATATGCAGAACTACCTACCCGGCCCGCCTGCGCGCCGATACGACCTCCTTCTGGCTCGGCCTTTGAGGCACGCTGCCGCTTGAGCTCACTTGTGTCCGTGGCGGACTACCTTTTGCATCCGCTGCGGCCAGCGCAATCGCCACTTCGCAGGCTGCGCCACCTGACCCGAGAACACGAGCTGCCCCATTTCCATTAGCAGAAACAGCCGTAGGCAGCTCCGCGCGGGCAACATCCGGCGGCTCGCGCCGGTGATCGTGGCCGGCTGGGGCGCGTATCTGCTCCCGTCCCATGCAGTTTGTCGGGCCAAGACCGCGCGGGCACAGGCGTGCAGCCATGCTCCGGTTCGCGTAACGTCTTCCCCCCTTCACGCCGCCATCATGGCGCGAGATCGCGCAGCGAAACACCATACAGGGTGCCATTGGGCTGGATTTCCGTGCCGCCATCAATGCTCAGCCAGCCGGCTCCCACCGCCGGCGGGGAACTCGCCACGACTCGTGGCACGCCGGCAAGCTGACGTAGCCCGGTGGCGGCCGACCACACCACGGGCTGATACGGCATGACGCCTGATGCCTGAT
>JAJYGO010000484.1 GCA_021785115.1 Chloroflexota bacterium
CCGCTCTGGCACAGTACCCCAATGCGTCCGCCGTGGACAATCGTGGGAATATGACTGCCGATGTGGAAAGTAGATCATTTGCTGACCGCAATGCAAGTGGTCCGTCCTGGCGACTTTGCAGCCGTATGTATGCCATTGAGCAGGAGATCCGCGAGCGGATCCATAGCGCCCTTCCCCGATCACGGGCTCCTCAGGGAGGAAAAGGCGCGGAGAACTCTGGCGCCCCTGTCCGCTGGTTGGTCGACCCGATCCACGCCACCCACAACTCCATTCGCGGCATTCCCGTGTTCGTCACTCTCCTCGCGGTCGAGCGCGACGGGGAACTGCATCGCGTGAACGTTCCGGGCGCCGCCGGGCGTCAGGTGGAGCGGAAGACCAGCCCGCTCGACGCGGGAGGCACGTCCAGACAGAGGTGTCCCATGAGCCAGCGCTTCCGCCCAGTCACGATCCTCGCCATCCTGGTCCTCGCGGCGGGGGCCTCGGGGTGTGTCGCGTCTCCCGCCGGGGCGTCTCCCGCCGCGACCCCTTCCGTCACGACCCCCGCTGCCACCACCGCGTCGTCGCCCTTCGCATCCGTCGCCGCCTCGCCGGCCGCCACGGCTCCGGCGACAGCGGGGGCAGCCATGATCTGCGACGCCGCGCAGCTGACGGCCAGGATCACGCTCTGGGAGGGCGCCGCTGGTCATCGCATCGCGCACGTCACGCTCGCCAACCTCTCGGCGACGCCGTGCCTGCTCGACGCGCTCGTCAAGCCCCAGCTCATCGACGGTGCGAGCCGCGTGCTGATCGACGGGAGGCCTGACGGTGTGCCGACAACGGTCGGCCCGCACGCCGTGCTGACGACGCTCGTCGACGCCGACAACTACTGCGGCGCGGCTCCCACGGCGCCGGTGACGATCCGCTTCGTCATCGCCGGCCGGAGTCGCGTCGACGCGACACCGGCCTGGGCGAACGACACCACCGTGCCGCCATGCCTCGGCGCAGGGGAGCCGAGCCGGCTTGAGATGCATCCGTGGGCGAGCTGACCGCGAGGCGTCATGCGCCGGGGCGGAGCGGCGCTGCGTCTCGGCGAACGGCGCTACGTTTCGGCGAACGGCCGCGCGTCTCCGCGCGGCTTACCGGCGTTGGTCCACGAGGTCGTTGCTTCGTGGCGAACCGGGAGCGTCCCCGATACGGCTCTGCGTCCGGCGGAGGGTTCTGCGAGCCGCGGCGAGCCTGCGCTGGGCCAGCGCCAGTTGCTCCGCCGTCGCGTGGCTGGTCGCCGTCAGGCTCCGGTACGTGTCCCGCGAGAGCGACAGCGCCAGTGCGACGCTCTCGCGGTCCGGCGACAGCGGCGGCAGTTCGTCGAGCAGGCGCTCGGCTTCGCGCCACGTCGCCAGAGCGATCGCGACCACGGGATGCTGCGTCAGCACTCGCTGGTCTGCCACGACCGAAACCCCCCGGCGCCCTTGTACGCTCGCACTGGAGGGCGTGCAACATCCGAAGGAGCAGTCGGCGGGCGCGATCGGGTGGCCCAGGCCAGGGACCCGAGCCGGGGCCGGGGACCGGAGCCGGCCGGGCTCTCGGCACTTCGGACACCGACCAAAGCCAGCGGGCTCCCATCACTGCGGTCGCCGACCAAAACCAGCGGGCCGCCGTCACCGGACGCGAATCCGAGCCCGCGCGGGGCCCGCGGGGCGCCCGCCGCCGGCGGGTTGAGCGGGGCGACATGGTGCCGGAGGGTCGAGGCTCGGCGCAGCCGTCGCCTACCTGCGTTTGTCCGGTCAGCCCGGCGCGCGTCGACACGTTGCGACCGGTGCCGCTGGGCACCACGTGCAAGCGGGTTCGCAAGGCATGCTCGTCACCGTCATCCTGCGCACGCGACGCCCACGCGTCCCGCGCGACAGGCAGGAACCCCCGGCGCTGTCGCCGGGGGTTTCCGATGTACGCCCGGCACGAGCCCGCGCTCGTGCACCTCCGGCACGCGTCCGCGCTCGCCGCTGCACTCGCCCTTGGGCCCGAATGCGAGGTCAGCCCGCCCCTTGACGTCGCCCGCCCTTGACGCCGTCCTCCGGGCCGCCCGGGTCCACCCGTCACTCCGAGGCCGCGGCCGCCGCCTCCATCCCGGCGAAGAGCCGCGCCGCTTCCTCGGGCGTGAGCCGCTCGTCGAGCAGCGGGAGGTACACCTCCTCTTCCTTCGCGAAGTGGAGCGCGACGATCGCGTGGAGCCCGTACAGGACGCGTCGGAGCGCTGTGGTGTCGCCGCGGCCGCCGCGCGCATCCTCGACGAGCTGGGCGAGTCGTTCGCCGAACGCGGCGATCTCGCGGTGGTCGCGCGACATCGTCGCCGTGGCGTCGGTCGAGCCCATGGCCCGGCCCACGACGGGGTACAGCGCGGCTTCCTCGGCTCCGGCGTGGCGCAGCAGGTGACCGTTCACGAACGACGACGCGGCCGCCAGGCGGTCGCCGAGCTCCCCTGGCCGGTGGTCGTCGAGCAGGTCGGCGACGGCGACGAGCTCGTCGATGTGCGGTCGCAGCTCGCGATGCTCGTCCCGGAGCGGCTGGGTGTGTCGTGCCGCGGGGTGGGCGGGATCGGTGTGGACTGGCTCGGTGTGGACTGTCTCGGTATGGACGGGCATGAGGTGCTCTCCGTGCTTCGGACGCGAGCGACCGGTGGCTTCGTCGGACCGTCGTCGCCTTCGCCGCCATCGTCTCCCCAGCGCCGCCGCGTCCGCTGTGACTCAAGATCAGGGAAGGCCGCCGATTGCCAGTGGACGGGTCGAGGCGGGCCCGGCGCCGGATAGGCCGGTCGGGGGAAAGAAGGCACTACGATCGGTCAATGGCGATCGACCGGTTCGGCGTGCTCGCGGATCCCACGCGCCGTCGCGTGCTCGCGGCGCTCGCGCGGTCCGGGACGGAAGGCCGCACCGCAGGGGACCTCGCGCGCGAGCTGGGGCTCGGACGATCGCTCGTCTCGTACCACCTCGCGCGGCTGCAGGCGGCCGGGATCGCCTCGGTCGAGACGGACGTGACCGACCGCCGCCGCCGGATCTACCGGCTCGCGCACGACGCCGCGCCGCGACCGTCCGTTCACCGCGGACCCGCTCGCCAGCCGCGGCCCGCGCTGCCGCCGCCCGTGCCCCCGGCCGACGTGGCGCTCGGAGCCCTCGCGGCGGACTCGGGGATCGTCCCCGGAGGCCAGCAGCCCCTGCTCGGCAGAGGCCTCCCCGCCGCCACGAGGGAGCGAGTCGGCCGGTACGCGCAGCGACGGCGCGCATCTGCCGGCGAGATCCTCTTCACCCAGGGCGATCCCGCCTGCGGCATCTGGTTCGTGGAGTCGGGCGCGGTCCGGCTGTTCACGTCGGACACGGATGGTCGCGAGCAGACGCTGCAGGTGGTGCGTCCCGACGCCTCGTTCAACGAGGTCCCGTTCTTCGACCTCGGGCCGGAGCCGGCCACGGCGCAGGTCCTCGAGGACGCGACCCTCCTGGTGCTCCCCGTCGGGCGACGGTCGGAGATCCTCGGCGCCGCTCCAGAGCTGGCGACCGCGGCGGCGGCCAGCTTCGCGTTCCGGCTGCGGCAGGCGATCGCGCTCGTCGAGGACCTCTCGTTCCGGCAGGTGGCGGGTCGGGTCGCGAGGGTGCTGCTCCAGGCCGTCCTCCCGCACGCGGGGGTCGGTGCCGGATCCGGTGGCCGGACGCTCACCCAGCGAGAGATCGCCGAGATGGTGGGGTCGAGCCGCGAGGTGGTGGCGCGCGCCCTGCGTCAGCTGGAGCGCGAGGGGCTCATTCGCGTCGAGCAGGGCCGGATCGTCCTGCTGGATCGCGAGGGACTGGCGGCGCGCCAGTGATGGACGCATCCGGCACGACTTGACCGAATCGCCGACCGAGGTCACAGCCGCCGGACGGCGAACGGCCGATGCTCGCGTCGTGATGCGACAGCGTGGCGCCGGCTCGGCCGCCTTCCCGCAGTCCGCTCTCCGAGCGGGCGGCATCCCGTGGATCGACGCGGCAAGCTGCAGCCGCTGCGGCCTCTGCCTCGCCGTCTGCCCGTCGGGGGCCATCGACGGGCGGGCGAGCGAGCTCGGCTGGCTGCCCTTCGTCGACGAGCGGCGGTGCGTGCGGTGCGAGCTGTGCGTGGCGGTCTGCCCGGAGCAGGCTGCGGAGGTCGCGTTCGAGATCGTGACGTGGGAAAGGAGTGTTTCATGAGCACGGAGAACATGAGCGCGAGCGGCGATGGGCCGGGCGCGGGCCAGACGGTGGTGCGAGAGATCCGCGCCGGCGACATCGACGTGAGCGTCCGTCACCAGACCATCATGGACGCCATCGACGCGCTTGAGCCCGGTCAGGCGGTGCGGCTGCGCGTCGACCACGAGCCGAAGCCCCTCTACTACATGCTGCAGGCGGAGCGGGCCGGCCAGGTGAGCTGGCAGCCCGAGACGAGCGGGCCGCGCGAGTGGGTGGTCGTCGTCGGAAGGGTCTGATGACCGACGCGGCCGGCGCCGGACGCCGCGCCGGCGCCGCGTCGGGCCCCGCGTGCCGTCTTCGCCGGAGAGCGGGCCTTCGGTGCGCGGCCAGGCCCGCTCTCCCGGGCTCTGGTCGCGCTGTCGAGGCCGTGGATCGCCAGCGCGTGAGGCGACATCCTCGAGCAGGATGGCCCCGCTGAATGGACGGTGCTGCTCATGCGGAGGCAGGGCCGGACGACCGGCGACGTCACGAGCCGTCGGTGCGCCGGAACGTGATCCGGAAGTCGCCCTCGCCGAGCCGCTCGGTGACGTGGCTGAAGCCGCGGGCGGCGAGCACCGCGTAGAGCGGCACGGGGTCGAGCGGGGCGATCAGTTCGAGCACCTCGCCGGGGCCGAGCGCGGCCACCGCCGCCAGGATCTCGGCGAAGGGGTCGTCCCCCGCGGCGAGGATCGGACGAACGTCGAGGATGGCCATCGCGTCTCCTTCGTCAGGACCAGCCCAGCTGGAGCTTCGCGAAGTCGCTCATCCGGTCCGGTTCCCAGGCCGGCTCCCACACAGTTTCGACGCGGATCCGGCCGGGATCGACGCCGGGAATGAGCGCGATCGCGCGTCCGACCGCGTCCGGGAGGCTGTCGCTCATCGGACAGCCCGGCGTCGTCAGCGTCATGCGGATCCCGACCGCTCCGTCCTCGACCGTGAGCTCGTAGATCAGCCCGAGGTTCACGACGTCGATGCCGATCTCCGGGTCGTACACCTGCGCGAGCCGGTCCCATGCCTGTCGCGCAATCGCCTGGTCCGATGCGCGGTCGCGGTCCCTTGCTCCCACGCCATGCGGGCCGCCCGCGGTCGCGTCCACTTCCGACGCGTCGGCCTCATGCGCCGGGATCGGCGTGGCGTCCGTCGCCGGGCCGCGTTCGTCGGTGCTCATGCGATTCCCTCCTTGGACAGCGAGGTGGGCGAAGGCTTGACGAGCAGCGGGATGGCGAGGCGCAGCACCGTCAGGGCGTACACCGTCGCGCCGGCGAGGTAGCTCAGGCCGGCGAGCTGGACGACGGGCGCATCGCCTGCGAGCAGCCCGAGACATACGCCGACCAGCCCGGCGAGCAGGAAGCCGAACGACACCCGGGCCATGCCGGCGTCGAGCAGGTCTCCCACGCGGGGCACTGGACGGCTGCCGGCCACTTCGCTATAGGTGTGGAGCCAGGAGAGGAACGGCACGATCTTGTAGGAGTTCCCGACGATCGAGAACCCGAGCCATCCGGCGAGCGCGAGCCACCCGTACGCGACCACCCAGGACCTCGATGGTGCGTGTCCCGTCGCGATCACGAGGCCGAGCGCGACGGCGCCCAGCAGGGACCCGAAGCCGACGAAGAGGTGCCACTGCTCGACGGACAGCGGGCGCCGGCGGCGGCGCCGAAGCAGCCGTGCCATGTCCAGCACGAACAGGACCGCCGAGAGTCCGAGGATGGCGGCGAACGCCGCGACCGCCGGGCCCGCGGGGACGAAGATCAGCGAGAGAGCCAACCCTGCGAGGCCGACGTTCCAGAGCGCGAGGTTGGCCATCGCGAGCCGGTGGTCGTGCCCGTGCGCGATGGCGAACATCGCGATCAGCTTGTACGAGACGCCCATGAGGGTCAGGCTCAGCCAGCCGGCCAGGCCGAGATGGACGTGCGCGGCGAGCATCGGGTCGCTCACGTCGAACCAGCCGAAGAGCCAGTCCAGCGCGTACACGAGGCCGAAGCCGATCGTCCCGAGCAGCCACAGCAGCCCGGCCAGGACGTACCAGGCCATCGGGTGCCAGTCGCGAACGCTCCGGTAGCTGCGGAGCATCGCGCTTGCGAAATGCGCGATGCCCCCGACCGCCAGCGACCCGAAGACGGCGACCCCGGGTGTCCAGTCGGCGTAGAAGCTCGGTGCGAAGCCCACGACGGCCACGAGGTACAGCCAGAAGTTCCATCGCGCGAGCCTCTCGCTCGACGGTCGGGCCCCGAGCGCGACGGGGAACAGCTGGTACAGCGCCCCCATGATCGTCATCGTGATCCAGCCGAGGACCGCGACGTGGGCCAGCGCGAAGACGTGCGGGTCGTCGTTCGTGCGGACGAGGGTCGGCGCGAGGAACGGCACGCCGAGCGCGAAGACCACGAACGCGGCGACGCCGGCCACGAGGTAGCGCATGGCGACGTCGGGGGCGGGAGCGCTCCTGCTGCCCGAGCGCACGGCGGCTGTCATCGATCCGGTGTCGTCGGCATGTTGTGATGATGAATATAGTCGAAACCGGTGGCGGTGCGGCGGACCGCAGGTGCCGATGCGGGTCCCGCGCGCGCCCTGCCGACCTCAGGCGGAGGGGACCATCGGCTGACCGAACGAGGCGCCGGAAGCTGCCGTCGTCGACTGCAGGTTCGTGCTCCAGCGGCCGAGCCACCGGACGATGGGGAACGCGAGCACGATGAGGGCGGCGAACGGCAGGAACCCGCGCGCATACGCCTCAGGCCCGCCGGCGAGGCTCGTGCCGACGCCCATCAGGGGCGGGATCACGAAGCCGCCGAGCGCACCGAGGCCGCCGACCCAGCCTGACGCGCCGCCGACCGCGCCGGGCACGTAGGACGGCAGGAGCTTGAAGACGATCGCGTTCTGCAGTCCCATCCCGAGCGCGACCGCGATCGTGGCGCCCAGCGAGAGCCAGAACGAGCCCGAGAACGCGAGCACGAGCGTGCCGGCGAGCATCAGCAC
>JAJYGO010000001.1 GCA_021785115.1 Chloroflexota bacterium
GCGCCCGGGACGGCCCGGCCGAGCTACCTTGCCGATCATCAGCTGGGCTGGCGCGGATGGCGCCCCGACCATCGGATCGGCCGCCTCAGACGACCCGTTTGACACCAGCCACCTAGGTGGCTGAACTCCACGCCGGTCTAGCCACCCGGGCGTCGCGCCGCGTGAACATTTGGCTACTCGAGGGGGCGCGTGCCAGAGCGGAGAAGGAGGCTGCCCTCCGCCCCCAGCTCAACCTTCAGAGGATCGGCACCGACTACGGTGGGTGGGTTGTGCCTGCGGCGATGATCCGGCCCGACTGGATCTGCTACTGCGGCGGGGTCGGGGAGGACGTCTCGTTCGATCTCGGCCTGATCGAACGCTTCGGCTGCAGCGTGTTCGCGTTCGACCCCACGCCCCGCGCGATCACGTACGTTGCCGAAGAGGTCGCGAACGGGCCGAAGTTCCACTTCCTGCCGGTCGGGCTCTGGGCGGAGGACACCACGCTGAGGTTCTACGCGCCCGCCAACCCGGCCCACGTCTCGCACTCGATCGTCAACCTGCAGAAGAGGGACACGTACTTCGAGGCGCCCTGCCGCAGCGTTCCGGCACTGATGCGGGAGCTCGGCCATGACCGCATCGACCTCCTCAAGATCGACATCGAGGGTGCACGTCCCGGCCTGCCTACGCTGACGCCATGCGCGTCCTGATCGTCGATCACGACTACCCGAGGTTCGTGCACGCCTGGTATGCCGCGCACCCTGGGCTCGCCGACCTCGGATACGAGGACCAACGGCGCAGCTTCGACGGTGCGCTGTTCGGGGAGACGTCCTTCGAGGTAGCGGCGCTGCGCGCACTCGGCCACGAAGCCTCCGATGTGGTCGTCAGTCTCAGGCCCGCCCAGGCGGCTTGGGCACGGCAGCGCGGGATCGACCTGCCGGGTGGCAATCGGTGGACTCTTCGACTGCGACGCGGTTTCGTGCCCTGGGCCAGCAGACAGCCGGACAGCAGGTGGATGGGAGTTGCTCTTCTGGCGCAGCTGCGCGAACTTCGACCCGATGTCGTGCACGTGCAGTGCATCGATACGCTGGATCCTGCGCTGGTCGCGGAGATGCACAAGTCGGCGCGGTTGGTGATCGGCCAGATCGCAGCCCCACCGCCGACGAGCAGAGCCCTCCGCGCATACGATCTGCTGGTTTCGTCCCTGCCCAACTTCGTGGCCAGGTTCCGGCGCATGGGGCTCGACGCGGAGTGGCTCCCTCTGGCATTCGAGCCAACGCTCGTGGAACGGATCGGCCAGCAGCCTCGGACTGTTGCCCTGTCCTTCGTGGGGAGCCTGTCGCGGCAGCATCGTCGACGAGTCGAGCTCCTCGAGGGGGTGGCAGCGCGCCAGCCGGTTTCAGTGTGGACGGCGGACAGCGCCGGCCTTCCGCTCAAATCACCGTTGCGCGGCGATCTGCACCCAGCGGCGTGGGGGGCGGAAATGTACCGCGTCCTGGCCTCGTCTCAGGTGACCATCAACACCCACATCGATATCGCCGGGGCGTACGCAAACAACCTGCGCCTCTACGAAGCGACCGGTATGGGAGCCCTGCTGCTCACCGACCGGAAATCGAACCTGGGCGAACTCTTCGACGTGGGTCGAGAAGTCGTCGCCTACGCCGACGCCCGGGAATGCGCCGAGATGGCCACCTACTATGTGCAGCATCCCGAGCAGGCGTCGGCGATCGCGGCGGCGGGCCAGACGCGGACGCTCCGGGACCATACCTGGCTCGACCGCATGATGCGGCTGGTGGAGATCATCCGCCGCCGGTTGTAGCGCGTGGCCGACAGCTGGGGGCTGGCGGCCAGGCAGTTGCCCGCCCCAACCTGTGACGACTCCGGGTGCGGGTTGCCCCTTCTCACGGTCGTGTGCCCTACCCCGTGGCAGTCGCGAGCACATTCCACGACGCGGAGGACAGGGGCGTGGCTATGTCCGGGAATGACGCCAAGCTCTGGAGGGCCAGGCCGGCCGAGCCAAGGAACTGCTCCAACTCCCTTGGGAAGAAGTACCGCACCCTGTGGGCTTCGCGGGTGACTGTGTCGGGGATGCCCGGCCGCCGATGGATCAGCCGATAGGACACCGTGCACAGGTGAGCTCTCGCCTCGAGCGCCGCAGACGCCTGCCGCTCGACCTCGCCGTCGGCGGTGGCAACGGTCTTGACCCGAGGGGACGGTCCGATCGCCTCGACGGCGGGGCCGTACCAGACGTCGAAGACGAAACTCCCACCAGGAGCCAGATGGAACCGAACGGTCTCCATCACTCGAGTCACATCCTCGTCTGTCGTCTGGTATCCCAGCACAGCGAACATGCAGATCACGGCATCGAACAGTCGGCCCAGGCGGACGGAGCGGATGTCATCCCGGACGAAGCTGACGGCGGTCGATGGTGAGTGCTCGACACGTCGTCGCGCAGCATCGAGCATGCCCTCCGAGACATCCACCCCGACCACCTCGAACCCACGCTGAGCCAAACGAACGGCGTGGGCGCCGGTACCGCAGCCGAGGTCGAGCACCGAAGCGACCGGCCGGCCGGACCGCCCGAAGATGTCCTCGAGCAGATCGCACTCGGAGTCATAGTCTTTGTCGGCGTAGAACGCGTCGTAAGAGGCAGCGTATTGGGCTCCGAACGCGTCGCTCATCGGAGCGCCTCGCGCGTCGCGTTGGCGATCGCGTCGACCTGCTCGTCCGTCAGTCCGACTCCCGACGGAAGGTACAGGCCCTGTTCGGCAACCTCGTCGGCGACGGGATAGCTCTCCCCTTGGAACAGCCCGCGGTCAAGAAGGGCCGGCTGACGATGCATGCCCACGAAGAAGGGCCTGGTCTCCACCCCGAGGGGCCGTAATCGCTCCGCCAGGGCGCGCCCGTCGAGACCGGTTGCCCGGTCGAGAGCAAGCCCGTTCATCCAGTAGACGCTCCTCGCCCATTCCCGCTCGGGCTGGAGGCGGATACCTCCCACGCCTGACAAGGCGACGGCGTACCGGTGGCCAATCGCTCGCTTTCGGGCGACCGTCCTGTCGACCTGCTCCACCTGGGCAAGCCCGATGGCTGCCTGCAGGTTGGTGAGGCGGAAGTTGAAGCCGAGGTCGTGGTGGAGGAACCGGCGGCTCGGCTCGAAGGCTAGGTTGCGCAGGGAGCGCAGTCGCCGGGCGAGCGCCTCGTTGTCGGTGACGACCATGCCACCTTCGCCCGTGGTGACAAGCTTGTTTGCGTAGAAGCTGAAGCAACTCACGTCGCCGAAGCTGCCGCAGCGGCGCCAGACGCGGTCGCCACCTTCGGCGGAGAGATACTGCGCGCCGTGGGCTTCCGCCGCGTCCTCGATCACGGCCAAGCCGTGACCTTGTGCCAGGCGGAGTAGCGGGTCCATGTCCACCGGATGCCCGTAGATGTGGACCGGCATGATTGCTCGCGTCCTCGCCGTGAGTTTCGCCTCAACCTGGCTGACGTCCATGCACCATGTCTCGGGGTCGGCATCCACCAGCACCGGTGTGGCTCCTGCGTAGATGACGGCCAGCGCGCACGAGATGATCGTGAAGGTCGGCAGGATCACCTCGTCCCCGGGTCCGATCCCCAGTGACGAAACCGCCAGCTGAAGCGCGACGGTCCCGTTGCTGACTGCGATGCCAAAGCGTCTGCCGCAGTACTCGGCCCACGAGTCCTCGAACGCCTCGATGAACCTGCCGCTCGACGAGATCCAACCCGTTCGCAGGCACTCGGCGACGTACTCGGCCTCTCGGCCGTCGAGCACGGGTTCGCTGACCGGGATCACCACGAGCCTCGGTCCGGTCCTGGATCGAACCGCTCCTTCTCAGCCAGCCCGCCGTACGGGCCCTGCTTGACCTCGAACAGGACGGTGTCCTCGGTCATCCGAAACCCGTGGCCGCCACCGACCGAGAGAACGGCGTCGCCAGCTTCCAAGTCGCGGCTTGCGACGAGCCGGCGATCCTCCGAGTAGAGGTCCACGATGCATCGGCCACTCCGGACCAGAAGCAGCTCGGACGTCCCGACGACGCGACGGACGACCGGCAGGTGAACGTGTGGTTCGACGTGGCCACCTGCTGGATACACGACGAAGCCGGCCTGAAACGCAGAGTCGTCCGGCGTGAAAAACTCGGTCGTGTGGCTCGTCGCATCGCGGCGGATCAGGTACGCGAGGGTCGTCCCACCGTCGGCAATCGCTTCGATGCGTGTCACGCCGGCACCGGTGCGCCTGCACGGCTTTGAAGGGCCGGCTCGACATCCGCGAGAATGCTCGCGAGTCCGTCCCGGAACGCAGCGGAATCGCTTGCTCGCACCCGATCCGTGCCGGCAACGATGAGCCGTTGGCGTAGGGCGTCGTCCGTCCAGAGGCGGCGCATTCCGTCGGCAATGGCCTCCGTGGACAGCGGATCCACAAGGAGCGCGGCATCGCCACACTGCTCGCGAATTCCGCGAATGTCGGAGGTCAGAACCGGAACGCCCATCGCCCACGCCTCAAGTACCGGAATGTTTGTCGGCCCGAAGAACGTGGGCAAGATCACTCCGGCAGCACCCGCATACAGTGCCGCCATGGCGGCGTTCTCGACATACCCGAGAATTGGCACGAGATGCTCGATGCTCTCCCGCGCGACCAACATGCGGACCCCAGCCAGCACGCCTGAGCGGAGGCTCCCGCCCGCCGACCCGGTCATCACGACCGTGACGTCCGTGCCATTCCTGTGCAGATCGGCCACGGCCTGGGCCACCCTCAGGTGGTTCTTGTGCGGCCAGAATTGTGCGGGGAAGAGCAGGTAACGGCCGGAGACATGAAGTGACCGGAGCGTCGCGCAGACCACGTCGTCGGTCGGTTTCGCGAGATACGGCGGGCACGCGAACGGGAGAACCCGGACACGATCAGGCGAGATCAGGTGCCCATAGAACTCGAGGACGTCCTCGCGCCCCACCTCGGAGTCCACCAGAATCGCCTCGGCCCAGTGAACGCCGTTCGAGAACAGATATTCCCTCGCTTCCCATTCGCCGTTTGCCGAGACTTCGGGAAACTCGGGGTGGATCCGGTGTTGTAGGTCGTGGACGGCCATGAGATAGGGCACGCCAGATTTGAACGAGTGGGTCGTAGGCGCTGGGTACAGCATGAGGTCAATCCGGTGCCGCGCCAACCATGGATTCGTTCGATGTCGATGCGGGACGGCCCCGGTCTCGTCGTGTGCCGCAATCTGCCGTCGAAGGCCGGTTCGACGCGTTGCATCGCGGAGGAGCGCCGCACAGCGAGCGGCGGTCACCGCTCCAAACATTCGCTCGACGAGCCTCCGAGCGACGACCTGAGGACTTCTGGGCCGCAACGGGACCACGGGCCATCCTGAGTTCACCCAGTGGGAGACGTCCTCCGAACGCGCGGGATCGCAGACCAGAACAGGTTCTACGGTTCCGCGGAGTTCAGACATCGCCTGAAGGACCGACAGACTGTACTGGTAGACGCCGCCCCCGGCCCCATCCAGCGCGGCGAGCACGCCGACCCTCATACGGCTGGCTCCGCGCGATTGCGCTCGTACCACTCGATGACCTGCGCGAGGCCGTCCTCCAACCTCGTTCTGGCCACGAAGCCGAACCGCTCCCTGGCGCGGCTGGTATCGAGCACGCGTCGGGGCTGGCCGTCCGGTTTCGAGGGATCCCAGCGGAGCTCGCCCGCGAAGCCCGTCAGTCGCGCGACCAGCCCGACCAGGTCGCGGATCGTGATCTCGTGTCCGACCCCGAGGTTCACAGGGTCGGCGCCGTCGTAGCGCTCGGAGGCGAGGACGATGGCTTCGGCGGCGTCCTCCACGTAGAGGAACTCGCGCGATGCGGAGCCCGTGCCCCACACGTCGACGTGCCCGGCGCCGGAGTCGCGCGCGTCCACGCACTTCTTGATGAGGGCGGGGATGACATGCGACGAGGCCGAGTCGAAGTTGTCGCCGGGTCCGTACAGGTTGACGGGGATCAGATGAATCACGTTGAACCCGTACTGCTGCCGGTACGCCTGGCCCTGCACGAGCAGCATCTTCTTGGCGAGGCCATACGGGGCGTTTGTCTCCTCCGGGTAGCCGTTCCAGAGGTCGTCCTCGCGGAATGGCACCGGCGTGAACTTGGGGTACGAACATACCGTGCCGACCTGGACGAACTTGCCGACCCCGGCCAGGCGCGCCTGCTCCATGAGCTGGATGCCCATGATCGCGTTCTCGTAGAAGAACCGACCGGGGTTCTCGCGGTTGGCGCCGATCCCGCCGACCACCGCGGCCAGGTGGATCACCAGGTCGGGACGCCCATCCGCGAGCGCCTGGGTCACCCCATCCACCGTTCGCAGGTCGTAGTCGGCGCTGCGCGGCACGAAGATCTCGCCCGCCTCCGCCTCCCGCAGGTGCGTCACGACGTGCGAGCCGAGGAACCCGGCGCCCCCGGTCACCATCACCCGGCGGTCGCGCCAGAAGTCGCTCACGCGGGCGCCCATGAGGCACCCGGGTCGACCGGGACGACGTCGCCATCCATGTACCGCTCCGGGTCGAGGCCGGCGTCGCGCAGGTCGTGCGAGAGCATGATCCGGATCAGCTCGGCGAAGCGCGTGCGCGGCCGCCAGCCGAGGTCCCGCTCGGCTTTCGTCGCTTCTCCGCAGAGTTCGTCCACCTCGGTGGGGCGGAAGTAGCGCGGGTCGATCTTCACGTGCGCCTGCCAGTCGAGCCCGACCAGTTCGAATGCCGTCTCCACCAGCTCGCGCACCGTGTGCATCTCGCCCGTCGCGACCACGTAGTCCTCCGGTTCGTGCCGCTGGAGCATCCGCCACATCGCCTCGACATATTCCGGCGCGTAGCCCCAGTCGCGCTTCGCGTCGAGGTTGCCCAGGTAGAGCGTCTGCTCGCGCCCGGCGAGGATCGCCGCCACGCCGCGCGTCACCTTCCGGGTGACGAACGTGGCGCCGCGGCGGGGCGACTCGTGGTTGAACAGGATCCCGTTGCACGCGAACAGGCCATGGGCCTCGCGGTACTGGACGGTCATCCAGTGCGCGAACACCTTGGACACGGCGTACGGGCTGCGCGGGTAGAAGGGCGTGGTCTCACGCTGCGGCGTCTCCGCGACCTTCCCGAACATCTCGCTCGACCCGGCCTGGTAGAAGCGGACCGGCCAGTCGGCGTGGCGGAGTGCTTCG
>JAJYGO010000456.1 GCA_021785115.1 Chloroflexota bacterium
TTCGGACCACCGGACCGCCTGCCGTCAGCGCGCCTCGAGCACGAACAGCCGCGCCTGGAAGTCGCCCCGTGCCGTCACCTCGCCGCGTGTCGCGTCGAGAAGGAGCCCGGCCGCCATCAGCTCGTCGCCACCCCTCGGCCCGCGGTTCAGCCTCGCCACGGTGTCGTCGGACGCCGGCCAGGCCGCTACGTCATAGGTGATCGCCGGATCCAGGCCGCGGAGCCGGAGCCGCGCCGGTCCCGGGCTCGGCCGGTTCAGCACGCGGTAATGCCCGACGACCGCCGAACGCCGCTCCGGCGACACGACCATCCACGCCGTCTCGTTGCCGTCGCCATCGAACGGGCCGACGAGCCGCACGAACCGGCCGCGCTGGAACAGCTCGCGGTGCGCGACGTAGAAGCCCACCTGCCGCGCCACCTCGTCCCGCTCGGCGTCCGGCAGCGCGGTGGGGTCCAGCTCGTACCCGAAGACGCCGAAGAACGCCACGGCCGCGCGCGTAGAGAGCGGGGTCACGCGCCCGACCTGGTGGTTCGGGACCGCGGAGACGTGCGCCGCGATCGCGCTCAACGGGTAGGCGATTGACGTGCCCCACTGGATCGGCAGGCGCTCGACCGCGTCGGTGTCGTCGCTCGTCCACGCCTGCGGGGCGAACGCGAGCAGGCCGGGATCGAAGCGCCCGCCGCCGCCCGCGCACGACTCGAACAGGATCTCGGGGAACCTCGTCGTGAGGCGCCGGTACAGCTCGTAGACGCCGAGGATGTAGCGGTGGAAGAACTCGCCCTGCCGCTCCGGAGGCAGCGCGACGCTGTACGGCTCGGTGATCACGCGGTTCATGTCCCACTTCACGTACGAGACCGGCGCTCCGGAGAGCACCTTCGAGAGCACGGCGTCGAGGTGCTCGACGACGTCGGGGCGCGACAGGTCGAGCACGTACTGGTTGCGTCCCTCGGTCCGCGGGCGGCCCGGCACGCCGACTGCCCAGTCCGGGTGGGCCCGGAACAGGTCGCTGTCGCGGCTCACCATCTCCGGCTCGATCCACAGCCCGAACCGGATCCCGGCGGCCTCGACGCGTCGCGCCAGGCCAGCGATGCCGTCGGGAAGCTTGCGCCGGTCCGCGAACCAGTCACCGAGCGAGCTCGTGTCGGCGTCGCGGTGCCCGAACCAGCCGTCGTCGAGCACGAAGAGCTCGATGCCCAGCGCGGCCGCCGCGGTCGCCATCTGCACGAGCCGCTCCTCGTCGAAGTCGAAGTACGCGCCCTCCCAGCTGTTGAGCAGCACCGGCCGGGGGCGGTCGCGCCACGGCCCGCGCGCGAGCCGCTCGCGATACAGCCGGTGGTATGCGTCGCTGAGCGCGCCGATTCCCGCGTCCGAGTACACGAGCACGGCCTCGGGCGTCGCGAACTCCGCGCCCGGCTCGAGGGTCCAGGTGAACTCCTCGGGATGGATGCCGATCCGGACGCGTGCAGACCCGAACGGATCCACCTCGGCCTCGGCCAGGAAGTTTCCCGAGTACACGAGGCTGAACCCGAGCGCCTCGCCGTGCTCCTCCGTCGTGGAGGTGCGACGCAGCAGCAGGAACGGGTTGTGCTCATGGCCGGAGGAGCCGCGGCGGCTGGAGATCGACTGGCGGCCGGGCACCAGGCGCCGTGAGACGACATGCCGCTCACGGGCCCACGTCCCGCTCAGCTGGTCCATGACCCAGTCGGCGTCCCCGAGGTCGAGGGAGGCGCTCATCGCGGTCCTGACCCGCACGACGCCGTCGCCGCGGTTCACGATCCGGGCGCTGCGCGCGATCGCGGCGTGGTCGGCGAAGACCGTATACAGCAGGTGCGCCTCGACTCCGCCCACCTCGTCGCGGAGCGTCACCTCGAGCGTGTCAGCCTCGCCGTCCGCTTCGACATAGGTGGCGGGAAGCCCGGGGATCTCCGGCTTGCCGCGCGTGATCTCGTGCCCCGCGTACTCGAGCCGCAGCGCCGCGGATCCGTCCGGCTGCTCGACCACGAGCGCCGGGACCCGGTAGTCGCCGCCGCCGGGCACTGGGTACTCGAGCCGGCCGGGCTCCCCGAGACGGTTGCCGAACCCCCGGAACTCGCCCCCCGAGAGGTGCGCGTACGACCGGGCCGGCGGAAGCGACCGCCCGAAGTACAGGTGTCCGAGCGAGCCGTCCTCCTGGATCCGGAGGAGGCAGCTGATCCGGTCGTTGCGGAGATGGAGGACGCGGCCCTCGGCGTCCCACTCGATCGGCATGCGTCCTCCCGCGACCTGTACTCCCTCGTCTCGGCGATCCGCCTCCTGGTCGCGGCGATCGAGCTGCGCCCAGCGGCTTCAGCCGGCTCGGTCAGCCCGCCAGGCTCGCCTCCGACTGCCGGTTGCCGCGGCCGACGGTCTCGCGCCGCGCGTGCGCCGTCGGCCGACCTCCGGTCGAGCGCGAGTCGGCGGCGATGCGTCCCCGATCGGACCGGACTGGCCGGGCGGACGCCGCCGGACCACCGGGCAGGTACTCGTCGACGACCTGGACCGGGATCGCGCGCTTCAGCATCCGCTGGACGCCGCGCAGCTGGTCCACCTCGTCGGGCGTGACGAGAGAGATCGCGACACCGCTGGCGCCCGCGCGCGCGGTCCGTCCGATCCGGTGCAGGTAGTCCTGCGGTTCCCACGGCAGCTCGTAGTTCACGACGTACGGCAGCTCCTCGATGTCGAGCCCCCGCGAGGCGACGTCGGTGGCAACGAGCACGGTCACGTCGCCGCGCTTGAACTCGTCGAGTGCACGCGTCCGTTCGGCCTGGCTCCGGTCGCCGTGGATGGCGACGGCGTCGACGCCACGCCGGTCGAGATACGACGCCAGTCGCGAGGCGGCGGTCTTCGTGCGCGTGAACACGAGCACCTGTGACATGCCATCGCGGCGCACGAGGTGCTCGAGCAGGTCGGCCTTGCACGCAGCGTCGACGGGGTACAGCACCTCGGTGACGTTGTCGGCGACCGTGTTGCGTGGCGCGACCTCGACCGTGGCCGGATCGCGCAGGAACTCGCGCGCGAGCCGGCGGATGTCGTCGGAGAACGTCGCCGAGAAGAACAGCGTCTGGCGGCGGGCCGGAAGCATGGCGACGATTCTGCGCACGTCGGGGATGAACCCCATGTCGAGCATCCGGTCGGCCTCGTCGAGCACGAGCACCTCGACCTGCCCCAGGTTGAGCCGGCCCTGCCCGAAGTGATCCAGCAGGCGACCGGGGGTCGCGACGAGGATCTCGACGCCCGACCAGAGTGCGCGCGTCTGCGGGTCCATGGGCATGCCGCCGTACACGACGGTCGTCCGAAGCGGGACGCTGCGCCCGTAGGTCCGGAACGATTCCTCGACCTGGACGGCGAGCTCGCGCGTCGGGGTCAGGACGAGCGCGCGGATGGGGTGGCGCGCGGGCGACGGGGACGTGCTGGCGTGATGGCGAAGGCGCTCGAGGATGGGGAGGGCGAAGGCGGCGGTCTTGCCGGTCCCGGTCTGCGCGGCGGCGAGGACGTCGCGGCCGGCGAGCACGAGCGGGATGGCGGCAGCCTGGACGGGCGTGGCCTCGACGTAGCCCTCCCGGGCCACGGTGTCCAGGAGGTCGGCTGAGAGGCCGAGGTTCTCGAAGGTCAAGAGATGTGCTCCTGTGCGTCCCGGACCGCGCGTCGCGGGCGCGTGGGCGGCCTGCGGGGCGGGCAACGTCCCGCCCGCGAGCGGGCCGATTCGTCGAAACGGCCGGGACCGGCGGCCGAACGCGCGGGCGCCCGCGTCGCTGCGTGCGACTGGGGCGCTCCTGGCGCAGGTCGAGGCTCAGGTCTGTCTCTTCCTCGGGATCGTACCATGCCGCGCCCGACTCCCCATCCCGCGAACGGGGCCGGGGACGTCTCCGCACTGTCCGCAATCTCCGCCCAGCCTCCACGCGCCGTCCACCGTCGCTCCATACCCGGGACCGATCGTTCTCGCATCAAGCCGCTCGCAGAACGTGAGCGCAGGGGCCCGCAGGTGCGAGCGCCGGAAGGCTCGCCGACAGGCGAGCGACAGACGGCCTGGAGCTCGGGGCGGATGACTACGTCGTGAAGCCGTTCGAGCCGCGCGAGGTGGTGGCGAGAGTCGGAGCGCTGCTGCGTCGGATCGACCGGACGGGGCCGCCGGAGGTGGCGCAGACGCCGGAGGACGCCCGACCCGCAGTGCAGGCACTTCGGCCGACACCGGTCCGGGCGTCGCCCCGGAGGATCTCGGCCGCGTCTTCGACCGCTTCTACCGGTCGGACCCGGCCAGGGGACGGTCGACGGGAAGCACCGGGCTCGGACTGGCGATCGCGCGCGCGATCGCCCTCGCGCACGACGGGTCGGTCGGCGTCGACAACGGCCCCGACGGCGGGGCGCGCTTCTGGATCGAGCTGCCCGCCGCCGCCGTGGCGCTCGATGTATCGATTCCGGCCCCGATCTCGTCTTCCGATTGAAGGCGGCGAGTGCCGCCACCAGGAGGACCTGATGATGTCCCTGACCCGCAACGAACATCCCGTCGACCGCGCCATCCGCGTCGTGCTCGGCCTCGCGCTGCTCGCGCTGGCAGTCGCCGGCGTCGTGGCCGCGCCGCTCGCGTATCTTGTCGTCGTGGTCGCCGCCCTCGCGCTCGTCACCGGCGTCGCGGGCTTCTGCCCGCTGTACGCCGTGCTGCGCGTCAGCACCTGCTCGACGGCGCGCCGCTGACGGGTGGAGGCGGGGCGCGTGATCGAGGATCGAGCAGGAACGGCGGCCCCGCAGGTCCCTGGCTCCGACTCGGACCGCGCCCCCGATGGGATCCGGGACTCCGGACACGGGGAGCGTGCCCCCGGCACCGGGAGCCGCCCGCCCGAGGGCCCGCGTCCCGGCCTCGACCCGCCCGCTCGCCCGGCCCCGCGGCCGCCCGCCGACGCGTTCGCTGAACGCCTCGCGGCCGAGTTGCCGGCCCTCGTCCGGCTCGCCGCGCGGCTCGTGCACGACGCGGACCAGGCCGAGGACTGCGCGCAGGAGACCATCGTCGGTGCCTGGCGCCGGCGCGACCAGCTGCGCGACCCGCGATCGCTGACACCGTGGCTGCGCCGGAGCCTCGTCAACCGCGTGGTGGATCGCGCCCGGGCACGCCACGACGAACTCGACATCGACGAGGTCGAGGCCGACTGGAAGGACGACTCGTACTCCGTCCGGCCCGACCTCGTCCTCGAGCGCGCCGAGCTTCGCGACGAGCTGGAGGACGCCCTTGCCCGCCTTCCCGTCATCTACCGCGTGCCGCTCGTGCTCCACGACGCGATGGGGTGGACGGTGCCCGAGATCGCCGGGACGATGGGCGTGGGACTCCCGGCCGCGAAGCAGCGGCTCAGACGAGGACGGATAATGCTCGTATCCGCGCTGGCGGCCGACGACGAGCGACGGCGGGTCAGCCTGTCACAGCCCATGCGCTGCTGGCAGGCGCGCCGGCACGTGTCGGCCTACATGGACGGCGAGCTCGACGATCCGGCACGCGCCGCTGTCGAGGACCACCTGGCAGACTGCCCCACGTGCCCGCCGCTGTACGCGAGCCTCGTCGGCGTGAGCACGTCGCTCGACGGACTGCGGGACCCGGACACAGTCGTGGAGGAGGAGATGGCGACGCGGATCCGGGCGGCGCTGGAGCAGGAGGCTCGACCGCACCGTGGCTGACGAAGGACGCGACCCCGGGCGGGAGGAGCGGCGGCGATCGTGGGACGAGCGCCACGCAACCCGGCAGCCCATTGAGGCGTCCAGGCCGGACGCGCTCCTGGTCGGCGAGGCTGACCGCCTCGTTCCCGGGCGGGCGCTCGACGTCGCCTGTGGCGAGGGCCGGAACGCGATCTGGCTGGCGGAGCGCGGATGGCGGGTGACCGCCGTCGACTTCTCGGCGGTCGCGCTGCGCCATGCGCGGGAGCGCGCCGGCGCCGCCGGCGTGCAGGTCGAGTGGCTCGAGCGAGACCTCCTCGACTGGGTCCCGCCCGCGCGCGCGTTCGACCTGGTGTCGGTCGTCTACCTGCATCTGCCCCCGGACGAGCGGGCCACCGTGCTTGCCCGCCTCGCCGCCTCGGTGGCCACGGGCGGTCAGGTGGTGGTGGTGGGCCACCATCGTCGAAACCCGGAAGTGGGAGGGCACGGTCCGCAGGACCCGCGGGTACTGCACGATCCCGACGTGATCGCGGACGAGCTGGGAAGGGGAGGCCGGCCGGACGACGGCGGTCTGGTGGTCGAGCGGGCCGAGCCCGTCGTCACGGAGGACGAGGGCGGGCGGCGCATCGATTCGCTGGTGGTCGCCCGGCGCGAGGCCTGAGCGACCGGCGACCCAGACCCGGCGTCCACTTCGCGTCGCTCCGCAGCTGCACGTCGCGCACCGGATAGTTGCGCTTGCACCATGCGGCTATCGGCATATAATCCGGTCCGATGGACTATTCGGGAGAGCGGAGAGAAGAGCAGCGGCAGCGCACGCCCGAGACGCGAGCGCTCCGCGCGCTCATGCAGGCCGTTGCGCTGGCCGAACCGCTGCAGCGCGAGCTCGCCCGGCGGCATGGCGTGTCGGTCGGCGACCTGTTCGCGCTGCGGCGACTGGCGCAGCTCGGCGACACGACGACGGCGAGGTTTGGCGAGGCGTGCGGCGTGCGACGCTCGGCGACCACCGACCTCGTCGACCGGCTCGAGTCGGCGGGCCTGGTGGAGCGGTGCCCGGACCCGGCCGACCGTCGCGTCCGGATCGTGCGTCTGACCGGCGCGGGCCGCGAGGCGCAGGCGGGCAGGGACCTCGTCGCGGACAGCGTGCTCGCGGAGCGCGTGCGCCGCTTCTCCTCCGAGGAACAGATACGACTCGCGGAACTGCTCGAGCGCGCGGTGCAGCCGTCACCCGAGGACAAGGCCGCGGTGGAGGCAGGTACGTGACAGAACGAGTGGCCGGCGGCGCACCGGAACAGGCGGTCGCGCCCCCGACGCGGGGTGGCGGCCGCGGCCGGACGAGACGGCACGACCCGAACTACAAGTGGATCGCGCTCTCGAACACGACGCTCGGTGTGCTCATGGCGTCGATCAACGGGTCGATCGTCATCATCTCGCTGCCCGCCATCTTCCGGGGCATCGCGATCAACCCGCTCGACCCGGCCAGCACGAGCTATCTGCTCTGGATCTTCATGGGC
>JAJYGO010000278.1 GCA_021785115.1 Chloroflexota bacterium
AACGAGCGGCGGATTCCGGGCGGGTCCGGCCATAATCCGCCCCGGGCAGGAACCAACAGGGCGGCGGGCCCTCCCCTTATCCGGACGGGCCAGCGTGGCCACGGCCGCCGGCGAGGATCGCCGCGGCGTCCGCCCGAGAGTTGGGAGCCAGGGCCTTGACGCGCAGCACGTCTCGCCGACACTGCTTGCAGGAGCGGGCCGATCTGGGCACGGCCCACGGGATGGCCGGAGCCTGTTCCTTGACCGTCGGGCACGACCAGACGTAGATCAAGTCATGCACAGGTTCCCGAGGCGCTCGGCGGAGGCTCGCTGGCCGGGGATGCCGATCGGACAGTGCCGCCTGCGAGGGCGTCGTGGCGGTGTCCGTGCAGCTGTCGCTGGTGGAGCAGTCGGGGCCACAGGCGTTCATCCCCGGTGCGACAACTGTTCTCGCCCGAGCTGATCTGGGCAGGGCGAGAGGACTTTACCCGCCGTTCCCACATATCGGCTCGTACTCCCTGATTGGATCGCGGCGGCCTCGTCTCGCTCGCCTGACTTGCGGTCACGATCCGGAGGCACACGTCGACGAGGCGCCGGCCACGGCCTACGCGAAGCCCCTCGATGGCGGCACCTACCTCGGCTCGTCGACGATGTACGGGCAGCAAGCGAAAGGTCTAGAGGCAATCGGACATCGCGGGACGCCGCCGCTCCAAGTCTCCTTGGAGGCACCGGGCTCGGACTTACGAAGATGCCACGAGGCGACCCAACGGGCACATCAGCCCTTGGCGCCGGCGCGGGCCGGTGCGACGATACACCCGGTGACGGGAGGCAGTGACGCGCGACCGGGAGCATCGGCCGCTGCGACCGCGCCGAGCCACTGGCGGACCCGACCCGTCTCCTGGGTGGGTGCCCAACGTAGGCATGCGATGACAGGGTCTCTCGGAGTGGAGCGGCTCGCCCCTCCGGAGGTAGTGCGCGCGAAGACGTGCTGCATGCGCACAGCACACCCCCGTCGGGTGACATCCGGCACGGACGGGGTGTCGCAGAAGCAGCGATGGACGTCGCGGCTTCCGTTGCGTCCCGCTTGCCGCGTGGAGGCATCCGACTCGCCAAGGACGGTAGGCGATGGAGACCAGCGTCACGTTTCTGCTCCTGCTGCTCTTCATCCTGGCTGCGGTGCTGGTGGCCTACGAGACGGGCCGGTCGACGGAGCCACCGGTCTGTCCCGAGTGCCAGCACTGCCGTGAGCGTCGGCTCGAACGGGAGCGCCGCATGCGAGAGGCCGAAGTCGACGACGAGCGCTTCCGCACGGCGGTCCGGCGGCTGGCCATGCCCGCCCCCGACTCAGACTCTGCCCCCGTGGCCGCGAGCCACGGAACGGCGGCGTCGCGGCGGCGGTCACGCTGCGTCGCCCTGCGCAAGATCCTCGTCGCATACGACGGAAGCGCGTCGGCCATGCGAGCCCTCGACTTGGCCGTCCAGCTGGCCGGGGCCCTCGGCGCGCGGCTCTCTGTGGTGAGTGTCGTGCCCCTCCATTCCGGCCGCATGCCGATCGATCCCTGCGACGACCGCGAGGTCCATGCCCACGAGCTCCTAGACGCCCAAGAGCTGGCCGCCCGTCACGGCATCTCAGTCGAACTTGTGGAGCCCGTAGGGGAGCCCGCGCGGGCGATCGAGCAGGCCGCCGAGGCCGGCGGCTTCGACGCCGTGCTCGTCGGCTCCGGCGACGCCCCCGCTTGGCTGCGCGCCCTCCGTGGTAGCGTCTCCGCCCGGCTCGTGGCCCATAGCGCCAAGACCGTGATCGTCGTGCACTGATGACGGCCGCGGTGGGCTCGCGTCGCCCGCTGCCAGGACGGTGAGAGGGCCTGGCCGTACCCCTCGGGCTCTCCCTCAGCGGCTCGACCTCCGTCTTCTCCGCGGGCGCGCACCGCCTGACTGGCGCGGGGCCGCGTGCTCGTGCCCCAGACGCGGCCGGCGAGCCCGTCAACCATTCTGAGCAAGGATCACGAGGCCATAGTGGCGCGCTCGAGCAGAAGGCGCGCTGTCGGCGCATCGGTCACGAGGACATTCACGGAGCCTGTGCGCAAGGCGCCCATAATGGCACGCGCTTTGGCCATCCCGGCAGCGACCGCGACCACGGTCGGTACCCGCCGCAGCTCGTCCCATTCGATCGCGATAGTCCGCTCCTCAAGGTCGGCAACCGGCCGCCCCGCCTCGTCGAAGAAGCGCGTGTTCACGTTCCCCACGGCGCCGTGCTCGAGCAACCACATACGGTCGTCGGCGGACAGGTACCCGCCGCGCACGAGCGTCGCGTCGTCGCCGAGCGTGCCGATCCCGACCAGCGCGAGTTCCGAGTTCGCCGCCGCCGTCAGCGCCGACTGCACGGAATGATCGCTCAGGATCGCCTGCTGGATGCCTACCGTGTCGACGATCGCGGGGGCGTGCAGGTAATGGACGTGACTCGGCGGGTAGAGTTCGGCCAAGTACCGCACGAGCTCATTGCCCTGCACCCCCGGGGTGGTGTTGCCGAGCCCGCCCGCCATCTGAGCGATGGCGAGGTCGGACACGATGCCGCGCGGCAGGCTCTGCACCATGGCGGACAACGTCTGCCCCCACGAGATCCCCAGGCGCATACCGGAGCGAAGCAGGCTCGCCACGTGATCCGCGGCGGCGGATGCAACGTCGCCCAAGCCGGGATCATCACCAGGAACGACGATCGCTCGTGCAATCCCGAACCGCTCCGCAAGCGCGAGGCCGAGCTCGGCATGCTCCTGCATGGGCGGCCGAATCTCGACGCGCACCACTCCTTCCTCGCGTGCGCGCTTCAGGTAACGCGACACCGTGGACGGATCGAGTCGCATGTCGCGCGCAATCTCGACCTGTGTGCGTCCCTCCAGATAGAACTGCGAGGCGATCTGGAGGACCTGCTCCATCGAGGCCGTCGTGGCCCTTGGTCGGCTCGGCGGGTCGGTGACTTGCCCCATCGGCTTGTCGATGAACGCCTCGGACGGACCGCCTCGCCGTCCCATGCGCTGCCCGCTAGCGCCCAAGCCTGGTACCTCTACTGGCTGTCTCCACGCCGGCACGCCAAATGCGGCCGGTCCCACATGCCACCCCTGTCCGCGGGATGTTACCACGATACTGCAAGATCTTGCTGTCATACAAGCCCTTGATGCGACACAAGGCGCCCGACCCGCTCGCAGGACGACGGCCTGATGCAAGGTATTGACATGGCTGCAAGAATCCTGCAGAGGAGAGCAGTCGTCGAGTGTTCCGAGTCGGACTGCTCATCCTCGCCGCCGGACGCGCATGCGTCGGTCAGTGCGCCAGGAACCAACGCGAGAGGGGAAGGAGAGGCGATGCAGCCGCCCGAGCAGCCCTATCGGATCTCGCAGATCGCCGTCGTCGTCAACGACATCAATGCGGCGATGAAGAGCTACCACGAGATGTTCGGCTGGGGGCCCTGGAATGTGTACGAGCACGTGCCACCCAAGCTCCACGGCCAGCACCTCCATGGCGAGCCGTCGGACTTCTCGATGATCGGCGCCGAGTGCGAGGTGCAGCCCGGACTGGTGTTTGAGCTGATCCAACCGCTCAAGGGTGACTCCATCTACAAGGATCACCTCAAGAAGCACGGCGAGGGAGTCCAGCACATCGCGCTGATGAATCACACGCAGGAAGAGTCGGACGCCTTCAAGCAGCGCTTCCAGGGGGCCGGATTCGAGCTGTCAATGGGCGGCCGTATCGGCGAGACCATCGAGTTCTACTACTTGGACACCACTCCGGCGGTCCATTTCGTGACCGAGAGCGGGTCGGGCCACGCGATCGAGTTGACACCGGTTCGGCAGTACCCGCCTGAACCTGCCGAGAAGACCGTCGCGTGAGCGGTGCCTGCTGCGAACCGGAACCCTACCGCCAGGCGCCCCGCGGAGGAGGCGGATGAAGATCCTCGTCGTCGGCGATTCGTATTGCCCGTCCTCGGCCCTCCGGCCGGCGTTCGGTGAGTTGGCCTTCGCGCACGAGATCTCGTTCACGGACGTCCGCGATGCGCCGGGGTGGACACCCACGACCCCCTCGGAGCTTCGGGTCCGAGAGTTCATAGGCACACCGCAGCAGCTGGTGGACTTGCTCGACGACCATGAGGTGCTCGTGGTTCAGGGAGCGCCCGTCACGGATGCGGTGCTCGACGCCGACCCCCACTTGCGGCTCGTGTGCGTCGTAAGGGGCGGGGCGGTCAACGTCGATGTCTCGGCGGCGTCGGAGCGCGGGATCCCGGTGGTCACCTCCCCTGGCAAGAACGGGCAGGCCGTCACAGAGCTGACGTTCGCCCTCATGATCATGACCGCGAGGAAGATCCCGGCGATCGTGCGCTATCTCGAGGGCGGTGGGGCTCTCGGGCGGGACAACTGGGAAGGCGCAATGTGGTTCGGCTTCGAGCTCGCAGGGAAGACGCTCGGAGTCGTGGGCTACGGCCAGATCGGACGACGCGTCGCTCGTGTCGCCCTGGCCTGGGGCATGCGCGTCCTCGTGCACGATCCGTTCATCGACGACGAGGCGATCATGGCGGCCGGCCTCCGGGCGGTGTCCCTTGGCGAACTCCTCGCCGAGTCCGAGTTCGTGTCGTTGCACGCTCGAGCGACCGCGGACAACGTCGGCCTGATCGGCCGTGAGGCGTTGGCGCGCATGAAGCCTGGCGCCATTCTCATCAACACCGCTCGAGACACCCTCGTCGACGAGGACGCGCTCTACGACGCACTGCGGTCCGGGCACCTCGGCGGGGCCGGACTCGACGTCGTGCGGGCGCCCGGCTCGGACGAGCCGCTCGAACTCGGACGTCGCCACCGGCTTCTCGAGATGCCGAATGTGGTGGTCGTCGCGCACATCGGAGGATCGACGGGCGAGACACTCCTGCGCGGCGGCGAGATGGCCGCCGCCGAGATCGCACGATTGGTGGCAGGCAGGCCTCTCCTCAACCTCGCCAACCGCGGCGCGCTGGCCACGAGCCGCGAGGGCCGCGGAGTGGCCGCCCGTGCCTGACCGAGCCTGCACCCTCGCCATCGACCTGGGGACTGGCAGCTGCCGCGCCATCGTCTTCGACGAGGGCGGCACCCAGGTCGGTCTCGGACAGCGCGAGTGGTCACACGCCGAGCTGCCGGATGCGCCCGGCTCGCAGGTTTTCGACACCGAGCGCAACTGGCCGCTGGTGGTCGCCTGCATCACGGAGGCCCTCGCACGAGCGGAGGTCGCTCCGGGGCAGATCGCCGCCGTGAGCAGCACCGCCATGCGCGAGGGCATGGTGCTCTACGCTGGCGACCGGACGGAGATCTGGGCGTGTCCGAACGTCGACTCGCGCGCATCGGCAGAAGTCGCTGAGCTCGTCGAAAGCGGAGCCGCCGAGCGGATCTACCGGACCGGCGGCGACTGGGTTTCGATCACGTCGCCCGCGCGCTTCCTCTGGATCCGCCGGCATCAGCCGGAAGTGTGGGACCGCATCGCGCACGTCGGGATGCTGAGCGACTGGGTGCTTACGCGCCTCTCCGGCGAGTACGTCACCGACGCCACATGTGGGTCGAGCTCGGACCTCTTCGACCTTGCGCAGCGAACGTGGTCCCAGGAGGCGATTGCGGTCCTCGGGCTCGATCCAGCGATCTTCCCGCCGGTGATCGAGCCGGGCACGGTCGTCGGCACGGTCACGGCGGGTGCAGCCAAAGAGACCGGGCTCTGCGTGGGAACACCAGTGGTCGCCGGCGGTGCCGACACCCAGCTCGGGCTACTCGGCATCGGCGTGACGCGACCCAACCGCTTTACCGTGGTCGGCGGCACGTTCTGGCAGGCCACGGTCGTGCTCGATCGCCCGCTTATCGACCCCCGAATGCGCTTGCGCACACTGTGCCATGTGCTGCCCGGGCAGTGGATGATGGAGGGTATCGGCTTCTACCCCGGCCTGACGATGCGCTGGTTTCGCGATGCGTTCTGCGACACCGAGATGGAGCGGGCCGCACGGGAGGGGCGGGACGCCTACGTCCTGATGGAGGAGATCGCGTCCGGCGTCCCGGCCGGGTCGCATGGCATCGTGCCCATCTTCTCGAACCTGATGGACGCCAAGCGCTGGGTCCATGCGTCGCCGTCATTCCTCGGGTTTGACATCGCCCACCCGGAACGCTCCGGGAGGCGCGAGTGCATCCGGGCAATTGAGGAGAGCGCCGCGTACGTTGCGCGCGGCCACCTCGGGATCATCGAGGAGTTGACCGAGCGCAAGTTCGAGGAGGCAGTCTTCACGGGCGGCGCGTCCAAGGGATCGCTCTGGCCGCGCATCGTCGCGGACGTCCTCGGGGTACCGGTGCGTATCCCGGTCGTGCGCGAGTCGACCTCGCTCGGGGCAGCGATGTGTGCCGGCGTGGGGGCGGGGCTCTACGGGAGCCTCGACGAGGTAGCGCGGCGGCTCGTCCGGTTCGAGCGGACGGTGGAGCCCGATCCGACCACCCACGCGCTGTACGGCGACCTGTACGAGCGCTGGCGCGCGGTCTACGCCCGCGCGCTCGAGATCTCTGAGGCTGGCCTGCTCCCGCCGTTGTGGCGGGCGGCCGGCATCTGATGTCGGTGCGTCCCGTCACGCCCCGGTTCCGCGTCGCGCGGGGCCGAACCACGCGAGGTGCATGAACATGCCTGACGCAGAAGGCACGAACGAGCTCAAGCAGTACCACCAGGACATCCCCCAACGGAACAGCGCGTTCTTCTTGAAGGGCGCAGGCGCCTACGACTGGGGGATGCAGAACCGGCTGGCGCGCGTCTTCCACCCCGACTCCGGCCGCACCGTGATGCTAGCGGTGGACCACGGGTACTTCCAGGGTCCGACGACGGGGCTCGAGCGGATCGACGTGAACATCCTGCCGCTCGTCCCGTACGTGGACGCGCTCTTCGTGACCCGCGGCATCGTCCGCTCCGTGGTCCCGGCGGCGACACAGGCGCCCATCTGGCTCCGGGCCAGCGGCGGTCCCTCGATCCTGAAGGAGCTCTCCGACGAGGAGATCGCGGTGGACATCGAGGATGCCCTCCGGCTGAACGCGGTGGGGGTCGGCGTCCAGGTATTCATCGGCGGGCCCTTCGAGACGAAGACCGTGCACAACATGACGCGGCTCGTGGATGTAGGCCTCCGCCCCGGG
>JAJYGO010000021.1 GCA_021785115.1 Chloroflexota bacterium
CGCCGACGCGATCGCCTCGGTGGCCTCATCCAGGAACACGAGACAGCAGCGTGACGGCCGAGTCATGGCACCCCACACGGCGATAAGCGCCGCCACGCCGAGGAGCACAGTCCACGCCGGGTATGTCCGACCTCCCGTGGTCGCTGGCAGGCTGGCCGCGGGCCCCAGACCGATCTGGGAGCTCGGCCACTCGAGGCGGGGTGCGGGAGCGTGGGGCGCCTGCCCTCGGGCAAAGAGGCCCGACAGTAGCAGCACGACCCCAACGCCGATCGCCAGCAGCGAACCGGCCCAGATCAGGTTGATCGTCGAGCACGAAGAGGCGAAGGAACCTGACAGGGCCGAACCGAGGATCCCGATGCCGCTGGAGCACAGGTCACGCGCCTGCCAGTAGCTCGTCGCCCCGCCCCCGACTGGCCCAGCGGCAGGAACAGGACGACCCCGCCCAGGAGCACGAGCAGCAAGTCCCTTGAGTTCACGGACCATCGACATCCCCTTGACAAGGGCTGAGCGCCGGTTAGATTGGGTCCGGTCGTCGGACCTTTGACGTCTAATGTCAGTTACGGAGGGTCAGCGACGTGAGTGGACGGATCGAGACCGTTGTGCCGGCTGAGCGGCCGTCAACGTCCGTATCGTTGGGCCGACGCGAGTGGATCCTCCTCGGCATCACCTTGGTCTTCTGGATCTTCGACGGCTACGAGACCTTCGCGCTCCTAATCACCGGCTTCACGGCCATCAAGAGCCTCCTACCGGCCACCGCCGCCGCCAGCGTGCCGCAATACTTCGGATACGTCGTGGCGCTGACGCTTCTCGGGTGGGCCGCCGGCGGGGTCGTTGGTGGCATCATGGGTGACCGCATCGGCCGTCGCCGGACGATGGTCACGGCGGTCCTCATCTACGGCGTCTTCACCGGATTGACGTCACTCGTGCCCAACTGGGAGCTCCTCGGCGTCACGCGCTTCCTGACGGGCCTCGGCATCGGGGCAGAGTGGGGCGTCGGCATGTCTCTCCTGCAGGAGGTGTGGCCTGAGGAGTGGAGGACCAAGGGCGCCGGCCTGCTTCAGGCGGGGTTCTCGATGGGCGGCCTACTCGCGTCGGGGCTCTGGATCCTGATCGGATCCTACTTGGGCCTCTCGTGGCGGCTCATGTTCCTGATCGGGATCATCCCGGCCCTTCTGGTCTTCCTGGCGCAGCCGGCTATCCCCGAATCCAAGCGCTGGCTCGAGAAGCGGCGCAGTTCGGTAAGAGTGATCGTCGCCGGCCTGCTATCACGCCGGGAACGCCGGAACCTTGTTCTCGGTGTGACGGTGTCGATCGCGATCACAGTCGGCTTCTGGGGCGCGAGCTCCTACCTGCCGAGCTTCGTGGGTGGACTGGCCGGGCCGAAGAACGTCGCCTTCTACCAGGGCCTCGCTGGCGCTCTGTACAACGTGGGCGAGATCGTCGGCTGCATCCTGTTTGGTTTCGCTGCTGACTGGTTTGACCGTCGCTCGACGGCAGTCGTCTACCTGCTGGGATCGCTGGTGATCATCCCGATCGCCTACCTCGTCACCCGCGATGCTATGACGGCATCCCTCCTGCAGCTGGCAGCCGGCCTTTTCACGGGCGGCGTGTTCAGCTGGTACGCCGTGCATCCGCCCGAGCTGTTCTCCACGGCGGTGCGCGCGAGCAGCATCAGCATCATCTTCAACTTGGCCCGCCTGCTGGCCGTGGTCGGAGCGGTCGTCACGGGGACACTGGCGGCCACCTTGGGTGGCGTGGGGAATGCGGCGGCCATCGTCGCCCCCATCTACCTACTCGGCATCATCGCGGTCTTGCTCCTCCCCGAGACGAAGGGCCAGCCGCTACCGGACTAGCGACGGAGGCCGGTGTTGCACAGCGAGGAACCTGGCGGAGGTAGTCGTATGGTGAACACTCCGCTCGAGTTAACCACGGACGTTCTGGTGGTCGGTGCGGGGGCCGCGGGCATGATGGCGGCTCGAGCCGCTAGTGACGGCGGCGCGTCTGTCGTCCTGCTCGACAAGAGCATCATCGGCCGCGGCGGGGCGACCGTGCTCGCGCAAATGACTGTGGCTGCTGCGCTCGGCGAGGCCGAGCCAGACACGCCCGAGATCCACTTCAGCGACACGATGACCGGCAGCCGAGGGATGGCTAACCCGGAGATCGTCCGCCTCGTTGTGGAGGCAGCGCCGGCGGACGTTCGCCGGCTCGAGAAGTACGGGGTCGACTGGGCGCGCACGCTGGACGGCAGGCGCCGCCAGGTGAGCGCGCCCGGGCACTCGCGGCAGCGGTGCGTCTTCGTCGACATGCTGAAGACGGGCGAGGGGGTTTCCGCCGCGCTCCGCAAGGTTACGCGGCGCGACCCTTCGATCATCCGTCTGCAGAACGCCATGATCACGCGGCTCGTCCAATCGCCGGACGGCGTCGTGGGCGCGGCAGGCGTCACGCTCGGCGACCTGACGCCGCTCTGGATCTCCGCCGGCGCCGTCGTCATCGCCTCAGGCGGGCTTACGAAGATGTACGCGCGGTCGAGCGCATCCACAAACATGACGGGGGACGGGCTGCTGCTCGCCGCGCGTGCGGGCGCGACGATCTCGGACCTTGAGATGGTGCAGTTCTTTCCGATCGCGCACCTCTACCCGCCGCTGATCCACCTCGACCCAATCATGTGGGATCCGTTCCGCTACAAGCTCGGCGGCCGGCTGCTCAACAGCGGCGGGGAGGAGTTCATGCGGACCGCCGCAGGCGAGGTGGCTGGGCGCTACACGGCGACGCGCGACGACACCACGCGGGCGATCTACGACGAGGTCGAGGCCGGGCGCGGAAGCCCGCACGGAGGCGTGTTCCTCGACTTCCGGTCGACACCTCCCAGTGAGTTGCGCGAGGCATTCGGTCCGGTGGTCGAGATCCTGGCCGAACAGGGGATCGACCTCACACGCGACATGGTCGAGGTCGCGCCGATGGCGCACTTCCTCCTGGGCGGCATCCGGGTGGACACGATGATGCGAACGGACGTGCCAGGGCTGCTTGCCTGCGGCGAGACGATCGCTGGCATGCACGGCGCGAACCGCCTCTCGGGGAACGCCATCACCGAGGCCGTCGTCACCGGACGGGTGGCGGGAGCGTCAGCCGCGAGCGACGCACGGAACCGCCCGGCGCGGTCCTCGGTCGAGCGGGCCGGCCGCGAGGAGCTCGACCGGCTGACGCACTTCTGGCACCCGCGCGACGTGCCCCGCGACGAGGCGCTTGTCGGGTCGTACACCGATCGGTTCCGGCAGCTCGCCTGGGAGACGATCGGCCCGCTCCGCACCGGGGACGTGCTGCGCCGCGCGTGCACGGAGTTCCGACGCCTGCGGGACGAAGTCGACGGGATCGCGCTCGCGCCTGAGCGTGTCTACCCGATGTCGCTGCAGGAGAAGATCGAGCTCCGAACGATGCTCGTCCTGGCCGAGGGGATCGCGCTCGGCGCGGAAGCCCGGACCGAGACGAGAGGCGCGCACGTCCGGATCGACTGCCCGGACGCGTGGCCGACGGCGACCAACACCGAGTTCCACCTCGGGCCCGACGACGAGTGGCGGATGGAGTCGACGCCCGCACCGGGTCCCGCGGAACCCGTCCCGGGAACAGCCTAGGTGCCTGTATGGCAGAGGACAGGAGGTCCGGCACGAGCCGCATCAGCGTCATGCGCGGGGACCCGGAGGCCGGAAGCCGCGACCAGGAGTTCGAGATTCCGTTCGAGCCGGGCATGTCCGTGCTCGACTCGCTCCTCTGGGTCCGTAGCCACGTCGACCCGACCCTCGCCGTTCGCTACTCGTGCCGCGCGAACGCGTGCAAGGAGTGCTCGGCCGTGATCGACGGCAAGGCCGGGTATCTATGCAGCACGCGGATCAGGGAATCGGGCGCGATCCGCGTGGAACCGCTCAGGAAGCGCCGCTGGCTCCGGGACCTGGTCAGCGAGCTCGACTAGTCGGCGTCGCCGACCATCCTGGGTCGGCCAGAGCGCAGAAATGGAGGGTTTGCATGGGCGCTGACGAGTACGATCGGCCCTCAGTCTGGCTCCAGGACCTGACGTGGGAGCAGGTCGAGTCGTACCTCCGGCACGACAGGGTGGTGCTCGTGCCAGTCGGCGCCGTGGAGCAGCACGGCCCTGCCGGCCCCCTGGGCGTCGACTCGTACGTCGCAATCATGATCGCCGAGGACGTCGCCCGCCGGACTGGGACGTTGTGCACGCCGCCCATCTGGTTCGGGGACTCCTTGCATCACCTGGGGTTTCCGGGCACGATCGCGCTCCGGCCACAGACCCTGACGCTCGTGCTCCAGGACGTGTGCCGGAGCCTGGTCCGGCACGGGTTCAACCGGATTGTGCTGGTCAACGGCAACAAGGGATCGAACCTACCGGCGATGGTGACCGCAGTCCGGACGCTCCACGAGGAAGAAGCGCCGAACGCCGTCTTCGTCGTTGCTGATCCGCTGAACCTGGCGAAGCACGCGGCGGGGACGATCAAGCAGACCAACGAGCACCACGCCGGGGAGCTCGAGCTCTCGCAGGTGATGTGGCGGTACCCCGAGCTGGTGCGCGCCGACCACGTGACGGACGCGCACGTGGACTTCGACCAGGTGTTCGGCGGCTTCGTGGGGTCCGACCTGTTCGGGCCTGCCCCGGAAGGCGTCGAGGTGATGTGGTCGGGCGAGGAAGAACGCGCGATGACGCCCACGGGAAGCTTCAGCTCGTCGCTAGGGATCTCCCCGGAAAAGGGGCGTGCGTATCACGAGCACCTGGTCGCGCGCCTCTCGGAGGTGGTGGAGTGGCTGCGCCGGTACGGGGGGCCGATCGGCACGGTGCGGGGCTCCGAGCGATGATCCGGACGTTCCGAGGGTCCGCCGCCTCGCGCCCGACGCCGGCGTAGGGAGCACGCGGATGGTCACGCACAGCCATGTCCGGCCACGGCGATCTGCCCGGCGCGGTTCGTACGCGGAGGTGCGCGAGCGCCTCGATCAGGTTGTCGCCGAACTGGCGGCGCGCGGGAGACGGCAGCTGCCCTCGGAGGAAGACCTCAGCGCGTACCTCGGGGCCAGCCGCTCGACGGTCAGGTCGGCGCTGATGTCTCTCGAGCAGGAGGGGAAGCTGCAGCGGCTCCACGGGCTGGGCACGTTCGTGAACCGGCTCGCTCTGGACGTCAGGGCGAACATCGTCCAGGACCGGCCGTTCCTTGACGTGCTGCGGGCCCTCGGTCACGCCGCGACGGTGAGCGTGATGTCGATGGGCGAAGTCGATGCCCCCCCGGACGTGCTCGCCCGCCTGCGACTCGACGGGCCAGCGCGGGCGTGGAGGATCGAACGGCTCTGGCTGGCGTCAGGCACGCCGGCCGTGTTCGCAATCGACTACGTCCCGAGCGGGTACCTCTGCGTCGAACCGGACCCCGTCTCGGCGGGGGACTCCGTCTTCGCGTTCGTCTCGTCCAACACGGACCGCTCGATCCGTTACTCCATCGCCGAGCTGATCCCGACCGTTCCCGCCGAGCAGGTGACGCGCGCCCTGAACGTGCCGCCCGGGGCCGCGGTGCTCCTGCTCCTGCACACGCATGTGGACCACGAGGACGTCCCCGTCGCCGTCACCCACGCGTACCTGAACGACGGGATCGTCCGGTTCTCCGTGGTGCGGCAAGACCTGGTGACGGCCGTCATCAGTGAGGACGAGGAACGACCATGGCGCTTGCCCGACCTACCCTGACCTTCGCCTGCGGTCGCTACGACCGGATCTGGCCACTCGTCGACGGCCGCGTGGTCCCAGAGGGCATGGATCTGAACCTGATCTTCCTGGACCCGGAGGAGTGCTTCTTCCGGATGCTGAACAACGCCGAGTTCGACGCGGCCGAGATGTCGTTGGGGTCGTACGCGGTCCTCCGTGCGCGCGGCGACGAGCGGTTCGTGGCGATCCCGGCCTTCCTCTCGAGGTTCTTCCGCTACTCGATGTTCTACCTCCCGCCGGGTTCCCCGATCCTCGAGCCTAAGGATCTGGAGGGTCGCCGGGTGGGCGTCCCCGAGTACCAGATGACGGCCGCGGTATGGGGGCGCGGCATGCTGGCGCACGCCCACGACGTGGACGTCCGAAGTATCACCTGGTGCACCGGCGGCGTCGAGGAAGCCGGCCGGCACGAACGGCAGCCGCTATCGCTGCCGGACTGGGTCCGGGTGGAGCCGATTCCCGCGCACAGGACGCTCTCGCAGGACCTGCGCGACGGCGCAATCGATGCGCTCATGGCGCCGCGTGTCCCGAGTGTGTTCCGGGACCCGGCATCCGGCGTTCACCGGCTCTTTCCCGACTACGCTCGACTCGAGCGCGCGTACTGGGAGCAGACCGGGGTCTTCCCGATCATGCACCTGGTCGTCGTGCGGTCCGACGTGCTCGCGGAACGACCGTGGATGGCCCTCAGCCTGTACAAGGCGCTGGCGACCGCGAAGGACATCGCGCTGCGAGGCCTGGCAGACGCTCCCGCGCTCCGGTACACGATGCCGTTCCTCCTGCCCGCGCTGGAGGAGCAGGAGCGGCTCTTCGGCCCCGACCCGTGGCCGTACGGGGTGGACGCGAACCGGCCCGTGCTGGAGGAGTTCATCCGGTACCTGGTCGAGCAGGGCCTGATCGAGCGGCCGCTTGGCGTGGAGGACCTCTTCGCGCACAGCACACTGGCGCTTTCGAAGGTCTAGGCGACGATGCATGAGCGTGCACGACGGAGCCGAGGTGACAGTGTGATGCAGAGCGCACGGACCAAAGACGGCGAACGTCCCGACCAGGAGCGATCGCCTTCGGGGCTCGAGCTCGTCGGCGCCGACATCGAGGTGCCGCTCGTCACGGGCGGCGCGCGGCGGTACGTCAACCTCGACTACGCGGCCAGCGCTCCGAGCCTCCAGGCGGTCTGGGACGCCGTGCAGGCGTTCATGCCGTGGTACAGCAGCGTCCACCGTGGCGCGGGCTTCAAGTCGGTGATCTCCACCTCTGTGTACGAGGGCGCGCGCGAGGCCGTGCGCTCGTTCGTCGGGGCCAGGCCCACGGACTCGGTCGTGTTCACCCGCAACACCACCGACGCGATCAACCTGCTCGCAAACGCGATGGGCCCGGCGGACGTGGTGCTCGTGTCCGACATCG
>JAJYGO010000093.1:0-369 GCA_021785115.1 Chloroflexota bacterium
GAACCCCATGTCGAGCATCCGGTCCGCCTCGTCGAGGACCAGGATCTCCACCTGGGCCAGGTTCGCGGCCCGCTGGCCGACCAGGTCCAGCAGGCGGCCGGGCGTGGCGACCAGGATCTCGACGCCGGCGAGCAGCTCCTTGATCTGCGGGTCGAGCGGCACGCCGCCGTACACGACAGCCGACCGGAGCGGGACCTTCCGCCCGTAGGTCTTGATCGACTCGGCCACCTGCATCGCCAGCTCGCGCGTGGGCGTCAGGACCAGCGCGCGCACCGGGTGGCGGGCCGGCGAGAACGACGTGTTGGCGTGCGGCCGGAGGATGTCCAGGATCGGCAGCGCGAACGCCGCCGTCTTGCCGGTTCCGGTCTG
>JAJYGO010000093.1:379-7123 GCA_021785115.1 Chloroflexota bacterium
GTGCGAGCACCTCCGGGATCGCCCGTTCCTGGACGGGCGTGGGGGTCTCGTACCCCTCCTCCTCGACGGTCTTGAGGAGATCGGGGGAGAGCCCCAGGTCGCTGAATTGCAAGTTGTCCGCGTTCCTCTCTGCGGCCGCAGGGCGGCAGCCGGTGCACCGGCCCAACGGGGCGCCCACGCGTCAGGGCCCTGTGCCCTTGACCCCCGGGGCGGCGACAGCCGTCGGACGCCCGGAGCATACCCGACAATGGGGCCGTGGGCGCGCAGGGGACACGGGCGGTCGACGTCGCGAGGCGAGCGGGGGTCCCGCATACCGTGCATGAATATGCGCACGACGAGCGGGCGAGCCTCCGCGCCGGCGGGCGCGGCTATGCGCTCGAGGCGGTGGAGGCCCTGGGCATCGACGCCGCCCGCGTGTTCAAGACCATCGTGGTGGCCTGCGACGGCAGGCTCGGCCTGGTGGTCGTGCCCGCCGACGCCGAGGTGGACCTCAAGGCGGCCGCCGACGCCCTCGGCGGCCGGAAGGCGGCGATCGCCGACCCCGCGGAGGCCGAGCGCGCCACCGGCTACGTGCTCGGCGGCATCTCGCCGCTCGGGACGCGTCGCCCCCTGCCGGTGGTGCTCGACGCCTCCGCCGCCGACTTCCCGACCATCCACGTGTCCGCCGGCCGGCGCGGCCTCGAGATCGAGCTGGCGGCGGGCGACCTGCTCGCGGTGACGAAGGGACGGCTCGCGCCTGTAGCGCGGCGCGGATAGCGGCGCGGCAGCGGGGCGCGGCTACCCGTTGATATCGGCCCGCTCCGTCCAGACGGCGGCGAAGCCGGCCGCGAGGACGAGCCAGGCGACGACGACCACCACCGCCAGGTCGGGGTCGAGGCGGGCGGAGGACGCCGCCGAGGCTGCGCCCGCGACCGCCGTCGTCCCGCCGCCGAGCATCGCGGACGTGGCCGCGAACGGGGCCCACTTGACGATCTGGGGCACGAAGATGCCGATGATGCCCTCGCCGAAGTAGAGGCCGATGCCGGCGCCGATCCCCGCCAGCTGGCTGCGGGCCACGGTGGCGATCGCGTAGCCGATCGAGACGTCCATCGCGATCGCGAGCGCCGTCCGGGCCAGCTGCCCGGCCAGGTCGCCGGCCGTCTGCGCGTCGATCAGGGTGGCGCTCGTGATGTGGACCGCCGCTGCGCTCGCGAGCGCGCCGACGATGCCCGCGGCGTACGCGATGAGGGTGCCGGCCCAGGCCAGCACCGTGGCGCCGGCGATGGCGGCGAGGGTGTACCGGGCACGGCTCTCGCCCCGCGCGACGGCCGTCTTGAGGGTGCCCCAGCTCCACTCGGCACCGGCGATCGCCGCCCCGTAGGTCAGCGCCAGCATCCCCCCGACGGCGACGACCATCGCCAGCGTCAGGGTCCACGCCGACGGGAAGGTCAGGATGAGCCGGGCCGCCAGGGATGACTGGGGGTCCGCCACCTGCTGCGACGCGGCGGCGACGGCGACGATGATGAGCAGGATCAGGCCGGTCAGCAGCAGGTACGTGACCAGCGTCGCCGGGCGGCGGACGAGGCGGCGAAGGTGCGAGCCGAACAGCCGCATCAGGCGCCGCCGAGCCCGTCGCGGGCGGACCCGGTCAGCTCGAGGAACAGCGACTCGAGCGTCGCGCCCGCCTCGATCCGCGAGGCGAACACGCCGGCGCCGGCGAGCTGCCGGTTGAGGTCGGCGGCCCGAGCGGGGTCGCAGCGGGCCACCAGCCAGACGCCGCCGCGGTCGTCAGCTCGCCGCACCGAACCCGCGCCGAGGAGGCGCTCCAGCGCCGCCCCGGCTGTCGCAACCTCGTCGGGCGCCACCCGGAGGCGCACTTCCCCCTCCCGGGCGAGCAGGCCCGCGACCGGGCCCTCCCGGACCAGCCGGCCGCGGGCGATGATCCCGACGACGTCGGCCAGCTGCTCCACCTCGGACAGGATGTGGCTCGACACCAGCACCGTCCGGCCCTGGGCCGCCAGCGCGCGCAGCGTCTCGCGCAGGCCCACGATGCCCGCCGGGTCGAGGCCGTTGGCGGGCTCGTCGAGCAGCAGCAGCGCCGGGTCGTTGAGCAGCGCGGCCGCGATGCCCAGCCGCTGGCGCATGCCCATCGAGTAGCCGGAGACGCGGTCTCCGGCGCGGTCCCGCAGGCTGACCAGGTCCAGCACCTCGTCCACCCGGCCCCTCGGCACCGGCCCTCCGGCGGCGGCCAGCGCCCGCAGGTTCTCGCGCCCGGACAGGAACGGGTAGAACGACGGCGCCTCGATCAGCGCCCCCACCCGGAACAGCACCCGCCGCTCGCCGCGGCCGAACGGCCGACCGAGCAGCTCCACCGACCCGGAATCGGGGCGGACCAGCCCGGTGAGGATCCGCAGGGTGGTGGTCTTGCCCGCGCCGTTGGGCCCGAGGAAGCCGTAGACGGTCGCGGTCGGGACCCGCAGGTCGAGCCCGTCGAGGGCGACCTGCCTGCCGTACCGCTTGGCGAGTCCTCGCGTCACGATGGCCGCGTTCGGCTCCGCCACCTGCCCTCCCGTGCTGATCTCGCCCGGCCGGCGCCTCCCTGCGGCCGCCGCCGTTCCGGCAGGAGAACGATATCCCGCCCTCCCGATCGGCAGGATGCCCCAGGCGACAGGTGCCGACGGCCGTGCCATACTCCGCCGATCGCGCGTCCCCCCGGACGCTCCGATGACGATCCCAGCACCGCACTCGCCGTCGCCCCGGCAGGCTCCCGCCAGCCTCGGCGCCCCGCCCGGACCGGCGGCGACCGCATCACGACCACCGTCACCGCGACCCATGCGCGGTGTTCCGGCAGAGGGGAGGCAAGACGGTTGCCCCAGCACCGGCCAGGCGCCCAGCGGGCGCTCCTCAGGACCCTGCGGTCGGCACTTGTCGCCGTCCTCGCCGCACTGGTCGGATTCGGCACGCTGACAGCAGTCGCTCCCGCGGCCCGCGCTGCGACCTACAAGGTCGTGGTCGTCGTCGGGCCGGCCGGTCTGAGCACCGCCAACTACCGGACCAACGCCGATCTCCTCGCCGCCCAGGCTGCCCGCTACGGCGCCGAGGTCGTCAAGGTCTACACGCCCGACGCCACCTGGTCGCGCGTCGCCGCGGCCGCGAACGGCGCCAACGTCCTGGTCTACCTCGGCCACGGCAACGGCTGGCCGAGCCCCTACCCGCCGTTCTCCGCCGCCCAGAAGGACGGCCTCGGGCTCAATCCGTACCCCGGGTCCGGCGACTCCACGACCAGGTACTACGGCGAGTCGGACATGGAGCGCCTCCACCTGGCGCCGGGCGCGGTCGTGATCCTCAACCGCCTGTGCTACGCGTCGGGCGACTCCGAGTGGGGCGCGGCGAACCCCACCCGCTCCACGGCCGTGGAGCGGGTTGACAACTACGGCTACGGGTTCCTGCACGGCGGGGCCCGAGCAGTCTTCGCGAGCGGGATCACCAGCGCCGCCTACGTCCTGCGCGGGCTGTTCGCGGGCCCGTCCTCGATGACGATGGCGGAGCTGTTCTGGTCGGACCCCGCGCGGACCGGCCGCTACCGCTTCGAGTTCAGCGGCGTCCGGACGCCCGGAACGTCGGCCCTGATGGACCCCTACGCGCCGAGCCGGTACTACCGCTCGGTCATCGGCTGGCTCTCGACCACTGTCGGCGCCTGGCGCTCGGGCTGACGCCTCCTCCTCAGCCCCGGGGCCAGACGCGCGGGCGGGGGCGGCAGCGACGCCGTCCCCGCCCGCCCTTCCGCTCGCGGTCTGCGGGAGGCCCCGGCGGGCGCACACCGCCCGCATCCCCCGCGGACGGCGCATCATCGCAGGATGCCGCCGCGCCACGCTGCCACTGACCCGGGCTGGCGGGCCGTCCGCGCCGCGTCGCCTGCCGAGCGGCGCGGGCCCGCCCACGGCCGGATGACGTTCCTCGGCCACTCGACGCTCCTGCTCGAGGTGGACGACCTGCGGATCCTCACCGACCCGGTGCTCCGCGACGGCCTCGGGCCGGTGCGCCGCCAGACGAGGGCGATCCTGCCCGAGCTGTTCGCCGACCTGGACGCGGTGTTCGTCAGCCACGGCCACCACGACCACCTCGACCTGCCGTCGCTGCGCGCCATCCCGGGTCGACCGACCGTCATCGTGCCCAGGGGCTTCGGTAGGCTGGCCGGGCGGGCGGTGGAGGGGCCGGTCGAGGAGGTGGCGCCCGGCGACCGCCTGGTCATCGACCGCGTCCACTTCGAGGTCACGGCCGCCGAGCACTCGGGCAGGCGGGAGCCGCTCGGGCCGACCGGGCCGGCGCTCGGCTGCGTGGTCCGCGGCTCGCGCCACATCTACTTCCCGGGCGACACGGACCTGTTCGCGGGCATGGAGGCCCTGGCGGGGACGCTCGACGTGGCCCTGCTGCCGGTGTGGGGCTGGGGGCCCAGCATCGGCCCCGGCCACCTCGACCCGGGCCGCGCGGCCCAGGCCGCCGCGCTGCTCCGACCCCGCCTCGCCGTCCCGATCCACTGGGGGACCTTCTACCCGGCCGGGCTGCGCCGCGTGCGCCCCGAGCCGCTGGCCGCGCCCGGCCCGCAGTTCGCGGACGCCGTCGAGCGGCTGGCGCCGGGCGTGCCGGTTCGGATCCTCGCCCCGGGGGAGTCGATCGAGCTGGACCTGCCCGGCTGACGGCCGCACGCCGAGACGCTGGCAGCCGGGCTCCCGGGCAGCGCCCCGGCGGGCCCGCGGCCGCCGCGCCCGTCAGCGAGGCGCGCCCCCGATCTCCCATCTGGCGAGAAGGTCGACTCACATATGAGAACGCGCATTGACAAAAACGAAAAGCCGTTTTATATATGTGCTCACCAAGATCCGCAAGTGAGAGGACAGCGTGGCACACGACGTCATCGCGACCTGTCCCGTCTGCGCCCATGAACTGGTCGTCACGCGCCTCCGCTGCGGGGAGTGCGGCACCACCATCGAGGGCGAGTTCGGGGTCGGGCGGTTCGGCCGGCTGACCCGCGACCAGACGCAGGTCCTCGAGAGCTTCCTGCGCAGTCGCGGCAACCTGCGCGACATGGAGCGGGAGCTGGGCATCAGCTACCCGACCGTGCGGGCCAGGGTCGAGGCGCTGGTGCGCGCCCTCGGCTTCGGGCCGCGCGACGAGCCGGACGCCCCGGCGCCAGCCGCCGCCGATGACAGCCAGACAGGGCGACGCGAGGTCCTCGAGCGCCTCGCCCGCCACGAGCTGAGCGCTGAGCAGGCCGCCGAGGCCATCCGGGCGCTCGGGAGGGACGCCCGATGACCGAGACCCGCAGCACCGCCGACCCGACGGTGCGCGTCCTGCCGCTCGCCGCCGGCGGCGAGCTCGAGCTGCGGCTCGGGGCGAACCGGCTGCGCCTCCGCGTCACCGACAGCGACCGCGTCGTCATCCGCGGCCGGACCGACCACGACCTCGAGCGCGACGTGGAGATCACGTCGGGCCCCGGCTGGGTCCGCGTCACCGACGGCCCGGTCGGCTCGTTCCGGGTGGGACCGATCACGGTCAGGAGCGGGGGGCACAGCCCGGACCTCGAGATCGAGGTGCCGCGCGGCGTCCGCATCAGCGCCCGCACGCTCTCCGGTCACGTCGACGCCATCGGCATCGCAGGCCCCAGCCGCTGGCAGTCGGCCAGCGGCAACATCCGGGTCGCCGCCGAGGCCGGGCCGATCGCCGTCGAGACGCTGTCGGGCGACGTCCTGCTGGATTCACGGGGCGCGCTCGCCGTCACCGCCCGGACCGTGTCGGGCTCCGTGCGCGTCCGCGCGCCGCGGCTGACGGCCACCGAGGTGGCCACGACGAGCGGCGGCGTCACGATCGACGCGGCCCTCGACGCCGGGGCCCGGCACGCGATCACGTCCGTGTCCGGCAACGTCCGCCTGTTCACGGGCAGCCCGGTGACCGTGGACCTGCAGTCCGTCACCGGCGACATCCGGGCGTCGCTCCCGCACCGCGTGGACGGCACCCGGGGGCACCGCTCGGTGAGCGTGGGCTCCGGGGCCGTGCGGGTGGACGTCAGGACGATGTCCGGCGACGTGCAGCTCCGGCCGGGCGCGCCCGACGCCGCTCCGGCCCCGGAGTCCGGACCGTCGGCCAGCTCCGGCGCGCGCGAGGCCGGCCCGTCGTCCTGGGCGGAGTTCGGGAGGGACTGGGCGGAGTGGGCCAGGGACTGGGCGAAGGACTGGGCGTCGTGGGGTGCGTCGTGGTCCGCGGGCACGGCGTGGGGCGCGCCCCGGGCGCCGGAGCCCCGGCCGACCGCGGAGCCGGCGGCCGGCATGGCGCCCGACCCCGAAGCGGCCGCTCCCGACGGCGTGTCGTGGGCGTCCCAGCCGCAGCCCGACGACACCGAGCCGGTGCCGGCGCTCAGCCAAGTGGACATCGACGCCGCCCGGCTGGACGTCCTGCGCTCGCTCGAGCGCGGCGAGCTGGACGTGGAGACCGCCGCCAGCCGACTGGCCGCGCTCGAGGGCGTCGACCGGCGGACGGGGGCCTGAGCGATGGCCTCCGACCCGCTGGACCTGCTGCTGCGCCTCGTCGCCGAGGGCCGGCTGACCGCCGACGAGGCGGCGCCCATCCTGGCGGCGCTCGACGGCGGGCCGCACGCGACCGCGGCGGGGCCGGCCAGCCGGCCGCCCTCCCCGGGCGGCTCCGGGAGCGGCGAGCCGGCCGGCCCGGCCGCCCCCGGCCGCTCCCTGCGCGTCGAGGTCCGCGACCACGGCC
>JAJYGO010000035.1 GCA_021785115.1 Chloroflexota bacterium
ACGCCCGTCCGAACGCCGCGCGCGCTCGATCTCGTTGCGAAGCGCCAGCCGGCCCACCTCGCGCCGGTAGGCGCCCGTGAGCCCGTCGAGGTGCGCGCGCTGCAGCTGCGCCTCGAGGCGCGCTCGCTCGAGCGCCGGGTCCTCCCCGTCCTCCGCCGCGGCGCTGCCGACGCCCTGCTGGCTGCCGTTGGCGCTCGGCCTGGGCACCCGTGCGACGGGCCATGCGGCTTCGCGCTCGGCCGCTCGCCGGTCGCGCTCGTTGGCGAGGGCATCGCGCTCGGCCGCTCGCCGGTCGCGCTCGTTGCCCAGGCCGTCGCGCTCGGTCAGCGCCCGGTCCCTGGCGTCGGCTGCCCGTTCACGCGCGTCCGCCACGGCCAGCCGCTCGACCGCGGCCCGGTCCCTGGCGTCGGCCTGCTGTTCGCGCGCCTCGATGCCCGCGAGCTGTTTCGCGAGCTTCTTGGGGACGCGCGGCTGCCTCCCCTTCTTCTGCTTCACAGAGAACTCCCCGTGGGCGTCCCGCATCGTGCGTTCTGGCCGGCTTCCCACCCGACCCGCACCCCGGAAGTATCACGCCAGCAGGACCTGATGGCGAGAGGAATCGGCGCGCGGCCGCACCACCAATTCACGGTCGCGTACCATGACCCGGGATGGGCAGCCGCTCCCGGAGGCGCCGCCGTGACCGACTGTTCAACCACGTCTGTGGGGACTACAGCCAGCCGCGGACGGACGTGGCGGCCAGGACCCAGCCCCCGACCACGAGCACCACGTGCACCGTGATCAACGCCCAGCGGCCCGTCGAGGACGGGTCGTCCATGGCCGCCGGCACCGGCAGCAGCCGATACCAGGTCCACAGGCCGAGGGCGCCGCCGAGGAGGACGCCGGCGGTGAGGAGGAGCCAGCCTGCTGCCGCGAGCGGGGCCGCCGGGAGCGCGGTCGCGCAGATCCCCAGCAGGCCGAGCGTCACCAGCGCCGACGGCGCCGCCAGCAGGTAGCGCATGCGGACGTCGAGGAGGCTCCAGACCAGAACGGCCGGCATCGAGGCCCAGCCGAGCGCGAGCGGCGCGACGAGCAGCGCCGGCACCGCGGGGCTGGACGCGGCGAGGCCGGTGATGAGCCCGAGCGCGACCGCGCTCACCCCGGCCAGGTGCTGCACCCGTCCTCGGATGCGGCGGTCATTGGTCAGCTCGACCGGCACGGGCCGGCCCAAGGCGCGGTGGATCACCCTGAACTCCTCGCCCACGGCCCGCGGAGGAACCACAGGAACCCGAGCATGAACAGCACGTCCACGACGGCCCACGGGACGAAGAACGCGCTGGGCAGGATCCCGAGTGCGAGGTACCAGACGGCCAGCGCCGCGTAGGCCGCCTTGTAGGCGACGCCCACCCACACGAGCCCCCGGCTCGTGGCGGGGTCACGCCAGATCACGAGGTAGCTGAACCCCTGGACGAATACGAAGACGGCTGCGAGCTGGTAGTAGGCGACGTGCGGCGGCGGCGTCATGCCGATGGCCGAGAGGATGCCGTCGCCGGCGACCAGGAAGGCCGCCCCGAGGGCCATGTCGTAGACCGCGGCGACGAGGAAGTACCGCCGCCACGCCGCCATCGACGGGCGGGCCGGCGCGCCGTTCATGCGTGCACCTCCACGAGGGCCTCGCGCCGGTGGCGCCGCCGCTGCGCCCAGAACCGGTCGTGCCGGGCGTCCCGCTCCTGCGTGGTGTACAGCTGGCGCGCCAGCCCCAGCAGGCCGTCCTGCAGCGCCTCGGGCGACATCCGAGCCGGCCGGAAGTTGACGTCGAACAGAGAGCACCGCTCCCAGTTCTCGGCCTCGAGCAGCCGGTCCTCCTGCCGCAGGCGCTCGTACAGTGGCGTGCCGGGGAAGGGCGTCATGACCGTGATCTGGACGTCGAACTGCCCGCTGACGCGCACGAACTCCTCGACCGCGTCGAACACGCCCGGGCCGTCCCCGTCGAGGCCGAGGACGAAGCAGCCGTTGACCGCGATCCCGTGGCCCTGGATCCGCCGGATGTCGTCGAGGTAGTGGGCGAACCTCGTGTGCTTCCAGTTGCGGCGCTCCTCCACCCCGTCGATGCCGGCAGAGGTGGGGCTCTCGAGCCCGATCAGCAGCTCGCGGCAGCCGGATTCGCGCATCAGCTCGAGCAGCTCGGGATCATCGGCGATCGAGATGTCCGACTCGCTGAACCAGTGGACGCGCTCCGGGGCGAGTGCCCGGAGGAGGGCCTTCGCGTGCTCGCGGCTGGCGAAGCCGTTGTCGTCGGCGAACTCGATGAACGGGCGCGGCCAGAGCCGCTTGATCTCGCGGATCTCGGCGATCACGCGCTCCACCGGCTTGGCCTTGTACTTCGGCGTCAGGCGGATCGAGGCCGCGCAGAACTCGCAGCGCCACGGGCACCCGCGCGTTGCCTGCACGGTCAGCCGGTTGTAGCGCTCGACGTCGAGCAGGTCGAACCGCGGCATCGGCGAGTCGGCGAGGTCGAACTCGCGGCCGGCCGAGGCGTAGACCCGGCGCAGCCGCCCGACAGCCAGGTCCTGCAGGACCTCTGGCCAGCCGATCTCGCCCTCGCCCAGGACCACCGCGTCGGCGTGTTCGAGCGCCTCGTTCGGCAGTGCGGTGACGTGGAGGCCGCCCAGGACCACCTTGACCCCCGCCGCCCGGAAGCGGTCGGCCAGGGCGTAGGCGTCGCGGATCTGGGCCGAGTACGAGGAGATGGCCGCCACGTCGCAGGTCGGCAGCTCGGTGACCGCCCTCACGTCGGGCACCTCGTGGTAGCTGGTGTCGAAGGGATCCGGGGTCATCCCGGCGAGGGTCAGCAGCCCCAGGCTTGGCAGCGAGGCGATGACCTGGCTCCGCTCGACGAACCCCGGCAGGGTCAGCCCGACATCCATCAGGGCCTTGTTGCACGAGCGGACGCCGCTGATGGCGACGAAGGCGATCTGCATGGCGCACCGTCCCTCCCCCGGCTCGATGCGGTCGGGGCCCGAGCCACCGACCATGTTCCGGGGTCGCCCCATTGACGCCTAGGGCCGTTCGCGGTGACACGGCGGGGCGACGGTTGACATGGCGCCGACGATGGCCCGGTGACCGCCCGCCTGGTGCTCGACCGCGCTCAGATCCTCGCCGCCCGGCGTCGCTTCGGCGCGCTCGATCTGCGGCTGCCGCCCGGCCCCGCGTCGCTTCGGCGCGCCGCCTGGGCGGGGCTCTGCGACAGCATGCCGAGGGCGGCCCTGCTCTCGATCCACGCGCGCGTCGACGGCACCGGCCCGGACGTGCTCGACGACCCGGCCCTCGTCCAGGTCTGGGGCCCGAGGTTCTCCGCGTACGTGGTGGCGGGGGATGACCTAGCGGTCTTCACGCTCGGCCGGCTGCCCGAAGACCCGGCCGGGCTGGCGCGCGCCGAGGGCACAGCCGACAGGCTCGAGGCATTCCTGGGCGGCCGCCGGATGCCGTTCGGCGAGGCCGGCCACGCGATGGGCGTGGCGCCCAACTCGCTGCGGTACGCTGCCCCCAGCGGCCGGCTCCTGATCCGCTGGGACGGCGCCCGCCAGCCGACCGTGTGGACCGTCGCGCGCCCGACGATGGACCCGCACGAGGCCCGCCTCGAGCTCGTGCGCCGCTATCTGCACGTCCTGGGCCCGGGCACGCTGGAGGGGTATCTGGACTGGGCGGGGATCCGTCCCGCGCGCGGCGGGGCCGCCTTCGAGGCGCTCGTCAGGGAGCTCGTGGCAGTGCGGACACCGGTCGGCGACGCCTGGATCCTCGCTCGGGACGAGCCCGCCTACCGCGAGCCGCCCGGCCCGTCGGCGCCGGTCCGCCTGCTGCCCAGCGGCGACGCGTACTACCTCCTCCAGGGCGTCGATCGGGAGCTGCTGGTCGCGGAGGCCACGCACCGTGCACGGCTCTGGACATCGCGCGTGTGGCCGGGGGCGCTGCTGCTCGACGGCGAGCTGGCCGGCACCTGGCGGCGCGCCGACGAGCGGGTGGCCATCGAGCCGTGGCGGCCCCTCACGCAGGTCGAGCGCGACGCCGTGGAGGCTCAAGCCCTCGGGCTGCCGCTGCCCGGCCTGCCGCGTGCGATCTCGGTGGACTGGACGGGCTGAGCGCCGCAGCCCCGGCGCTCAGGGTTCCGGCAGCCGCCCGACCACCGTGACCCAGGGACGCAGCAGCTGCTCGAACACCTCGGGCGGGACCTGCTCGCGGAAGCGCAGCCCGGCCCACGCGTTCCACATTGCGACCAGGCCGCGCTGGCCCGGCTTGCCGGCCCGCTCGAGGATGCCGCCGGCCTGCGCGGTCCGGGTGTCGCTGCGCGGCATCAGCGAGCCGAGCATCGAGCCGATCCAGCCCGGCTTCGACTCCCGCGACTGGGTGCGCAGGTCGTACCCGGCCAGGACGCCGCCGACCGTCAGCTCGAGCTCGGTGAACGCGTGGAACAGGAGGTCGAAATCGCTGTCGGGCAGCCTGACCCCCGCCCGCCAGGTGATCGCGAACCCCTTGGTGAGGTCGGGGGTGAGCCCCTCGGCGAGCATGTCCTCCACCACGCGGCCCATCCACAGGACCTCGTCTCGCGTCACCCGTGTCGCCCAGCCGAACACCGCGTCGGGGTCGAAGGCCTCCTTGTCCATCGCCGGCAGCGTGGCCGATCGGGCGAGCAGCATCGAGCGGAGGGGGACATCGACTTCAGCGCCAGCGGCGGGCGCCTCCACGCCCGCGTCCGACAGCCCGACGTCGCCACCGTCCACCGGCCCGGCGTCCACGGACTCGGCAACCGGAGCGCGCTCCCGCTCCGGCGCCGTCGCTGCAGACAGCCCGGCCGCCACCTCGAGGCCATCGAGCAGCGGCTGCGCCCGATCCGGCTGCCTCAGGCCGAGGGCCAGGCCCATCCGGAGCCAGTACCGGTCGGCCGGTTCGTTGCGGACCCGCGGCTCCCCGTCCCGGAGCTCGGCCATGGCGTCGGTCACCGGGTCCCGCGACGCGACGGGCTCGTCAGGCATGCCGGCGCCCTGCCGGCGGCGGGGCGGTCGACCGCCGCACCACGAGCGTGCAGGCCATGTCGATGCGCAGCCTTCGGTCGCCCGCCTCGCCCCGCAGCAGCTGCAGCAGGAGCTGGGTGGCCGAACGGCCCATCTCGGTGCGCGGCTGGGACATGGTCGTCAGCGGCGGCGTGACCAGCTCCGAGATCTCGAGGTCGTCGAACCCGGCAACGCTGACGTCCTCGGGCACGCGCACGCCGCGGTCGAGGAGCGTGCGGATCCCCGCGATGGCCGCGAGGTCGTTGTAGAACACGATCGCCGTCGGCTCCGCCGCCATCAGCAGCTCCACGCCCTCGGCGCCGGCCTCGACGGCGTCGCCCCGCGTGCAGGTGACCGCCAGCCCGGGGTCCGGCTCGATGCCCGCCGACCGGAGTGCGGCCTCGTAGCCCTTGCGGCGGCATGTGTTCGAGAGCCTGGCTCGCTCGATGCCCACATACCCGATCCGCCGATGGCCCAGCCCAGTGAGGTGTCGGGTGATGGCGGTGGCGGCCGCGACCTCGTCGAAGGTCACCAGGCCGACTTTCGGGCGGTCGGGGATGAGCTCGGGGTGGTCGGCCACGAACACCACGGGCACGCTCGGGTCCAGCTCGGCGTGGTGCTCGTCTGAATGGGAGGCGACGATGATCATCCCGTCGACGCGCCGCTGCCGGAACAGGCGCGCGATGTCCACCTCGCGCAGGGCCGCCTCGTGGGTGCTCGCCACCAGCAGCTGGTACCCCGCTCGCAGGGCCGTCGACTCGATGCCCCGCATCAGCAGGCCGTTGTACGGATCGGCGTAGTCGCGCACGATCAGCCCGATCGTCATCGTCCGGCGGGTGGTCAGACTCTGGGCCGCAGTGTTGGGGGTGAAGCCCACCTCGGCCGCCAGCGCCTGGATGCGCGCTCTCGTTGCGGCGCTGATCCGGGGGTCGTCCCGCAGGGCCTTGGACACCGTCGACGGGGCCACCCCGGCACGCGCAGCGAGGTCGTAGATCGAGTCCACGTTGGCAGCGTAGCCGATCGGGTTCGGCCGGGCCACCCGACGGCATCTCGCGCGCCAAGGCGCGACACCGGTTGAAGTCATCGACCAGCCGACCGAGTCGTTTGGCGCCCGGGCTTCGGGAGCAGGTCCAGAGACGCTCGCAATCGATGCTTGTAATCGTTCTCATGGGTCGCTACCATGGTCGGCGCTCCGGCTCCAGCCGGAGCCGCGTCCGGGGGATCTGACCACTTGCATGCGCGATCTGCGTAGAACCCGGTTGCTGGGGCATCGACCCTCCACGACGTCGATCTCATCCACGCCGTCGGGGTGCGGCAGCGCCGGCCAACGCGAGGAGGTGGGAGCGATCTCTGTTGCCAGGACGCGTCCAGGGTCGCCGGTGCGCGGTGAACGTCGCCGCCGGATGGACAGACGTTGGACGATGGACGGTGGCCACCCGGTCATCGAGGTACGCATAGGAGGAGCAACGCGAATGAGACGAACTCTGTCGGCGCTGGTCATGGTGTCGGCATTCGTGGTCGCCGCATGCGGCAGCAGCACCGCGACCACCGCGCCTTCTGCAAGCGGGTCTGCCTCTGGCGGCTCGGCGGCTTCCTGCCCGTACAAGTTCGCGGTCATCACCCACGGCGACACGGGCAGCTTCTGGAGCGTCGTGTACAAGGGCGCCAAGGACGCCGCCGCGGCCACGGGCTGCACGCTCAGCGAGGTCTACGGCTCGCAGCAGCAGGGCCAGGCGCAGCCTGACGACAACGCCGAGAACCAGGCGATCCAGGACGCCATCAACCAGAAGGTCGATGGCCTGGCCGTCTCCGACCACAACCCCAGCCTGATGAACCCGACCCTCGCCGGCGCCGTGAAGGCCGGCATCCCGGTCGTGCTCCTCAACGCCGGCTGTGACGATGCGGACATCGCGGCTTCGGGCGCCATGACCTGCGTCGGCCAGCCCGAGGCGCTCGCCGGGAAGCAGGCGGGTGCCCGATTCATGGCCGAGAAGGCGGACAACGTCCTGTGCGTGATCCACCAGAGCGGCCAGAACCTGCTCGACCGCTGCAACGGCATCGCGC
>JAJYGO010000366.1 GCA_021785115.1 Chloroflexota bacterium
GCGGAACCGCCCCTGTGGCGCTCGCTGTGCATCGGGGCTGGCGAAGCCCTCGTACGATTCACACCGTGGACGCGTTCACGGTGGCCACCCGCTACTGGCATCGCCTCCCGGACGGCCGGGTCCAGTGCGACCTGTGCCCGCGCGAGTGCCGGCTGCACGAGGGGCAGCGCGGCATGTGCTTCGTGCGGGCCCGCCAGGGCGACCAGGTGGTGCTGACCAGCTACGGCCGCTCGTCGGGCTTCTGCGTGGACCCTATCGAGAAGAAGCCGCTCAACCACTTCCTGCCGGGCAGCTCGGTCTTCTCCTTCGGCACGGCCGGATGCAACCTCGCCTGCCGGTTCTGCCAGAACTGGGACATCTCCAAGTCGCGGGAGCAGGACACCCTGGCCGACGCCGCGTCGCCCGAGGCGATCGCCGCCACCGCACAGCGGCTGGGCTGCGCATCGGTCGCCTTCACCTACAACGACCCGGTGATCTTCGCCGAGTACGCCATGGACACGGCGGACGCCTGCCACGCGCTGGGCATCCGGACGGTGGCCGTGACCGCCGGGTACATCAACCCGGAACCCCGGGCCGAGTTCTTCCGGCACATGGACGCGGCCAACGTGGACCTCAAGGGCTTCACCGAGGCCTTCTACCAGGACCTCTGCGCGGCCCGGCTGGCGCCCGTGCTCGACACGTTGCGCCACCTGGTGCGCGAGACGGATGTGTGGGTGGAGATCACGACGCTCCTCATCCCGGGCCGCAACGACTCCGACGGCGAGATCGACGCGATGACCCGCTGGATCGCGGGCGAGCTCGGACCCGACGTGCCGCTCCACTTCACCGCCTTCCACCCCGACTTCCGGATGCTCGACGTGCCACCCACCCCGGCAGCCACGCTGACGCGGGCACGCGAGATCGCGCTGGCGAACGGCGTGCGCTACGTGTACACGGGCAACGTCCACGATCGTCGCGGCCAGTCCACCTACTGCCACGGCTGCGGTGCGCAGCTCATCGAGCGCGACTGGTACGAGCTGGGCACGTACCGCGTCACCGATGACGGCCGCTGCGGCAACTGCGGCGTCGTGATCCCGGGCGTCTTCGCCGGTCCCCCGGGCCGCTGGGGCTCGCGGCGCCAGCCCGTGCGGATGACGGCGTCCAGGTAGCGGCGTACCGAAGGGTCGCCGAGCCGCCGCGCCGCTCGGCCGGCTCGTCGTGCCACTCGTCCGATCCGCCGCGCCGGTTCGCGGGCCCGACTGTCACGGACCCGACACGCCGGTGAATCGTCGATCGGTGGATAAACAGGTTGACCCGACGCATCCGGGCGGCGGAGAATCCGGGTATCGACGGAAGGCGACGAGGTGCGGCGCGAATTCCGGGCCGCCTGAGCCGTACCCCAGCCACTGGCGAGACCGATCCGCCGGGAAGTGCGTACAGCGTCCTCGCGATTGGTAGCCATGTCTGTTCACAGCGCGTACCACCTCGATTGCCCTTCGGCTTCTCCCTGCACGGTCGACCGGCGTGCGCTCGCTCTCTGGCCCGGGCTCGACCGCCGCGCGCTCGCGCGGTGCCGGCACGACCCGATCCGGATCGCCCGCCTGGTCGCCCACCGGTCCAGCCTCGCGCCATCGGCGATCCGGTCGCTCCTCTCCGTGCCCACCATCACGCCCGAGGAAGCGGCCACCTGGTTCGGGTGACGGACCCGTCCTGTCCGGATGGTCGACGACACGACGGAGGTCGTCCTGGTCGGCGGGCCCGATGACGGCGGGATCGCCACGGTGAGCGGAACGCCGGTGACGATTCGCGTGTCCGAAGAACGGCTGCCGTTCACCCGGCCGACGCTGACGCGTGCGTCCTACACGGTGGAAGGGTTCTACCGCGCCACCGGGGAGCGGCGCGACGGCCGGCCCGTCTACCGCTGGAACGGGTGGCGTTCGCGCCCCTGGGCGGGACGGTAGGCCACCGGCACAGGGCGGCAGGCGTCCCCGCACAGGTCGGCAGGAAGCCCCGGGGGCAGGGTTCGCGGGGGGCCCTGACGCGTTCGAGCCGCCGCAGCAGGCGCCGCAGGTCTCCCCGGGCGAGACACGCTACCGTACGCGGATCCGCATCCTGGAGGAGACGTCGTGCCGCTCGCCCTCACCCTGCTGGGGTTCCACTTCTCGGGCCGTCTCGCGCTCGAGCTCTTCGTGGTCGTCGCGGTGGTGGTCGTCCTGGGCTGGTACCTGCTGGTGCGCCGGCGCGCCTGACGCCGGCTGTGGGGAGCCGGCACATCCCGGCCGCCCACTGGACGGCGCCCGTAGCATTGCGCCATGATCGAGCTCGAGGCGTACGCGGCCGACTGCCGGGTCCGGGGCCGGATCGAGCTCGGCGACGCGCGTCTCAGCGACGTGCTCAACGGCAGCCGCGAGCTGGTCATTCGCGGGGCGCGCCTCGAGAGCCTGGCCGACGGGCACGTCGTGGAGGCGGACGAGATCACGGTCGGCCTCGACGAGCTGCACGCCGTCGTTGCGGCGGGCCCGCGCGGGGACAGCGCACGCCGCGTGCGCACGCACGTGACCCGCGTCGAGGTGGACCTGGGCCCGTACCGCGTCGAGGGGGCGCTGCACGGGCTGCCGGCCGGCGACCCGCTGGGCATGATCCTGCGCCGGCCTCCGTGGGTGCCGCTGACCGACGCGAAGATCACCTACCATCGCGGCACGGGACCGGTGACCGACGAGGTCGAGACGCTCCTGGTGAACCGGGAACTCGCGCGCTCGATGCGGCCCGTGGAGGGCGAGGCCGCGGTCCTTCGCTGGGAGGCCGTCAACCCGCTTCCCGGGGGGCCGCGCCCGGCTGCGCCTCCATCTCCGCCTCCGTCCCCGCCGCCCGGATCGGCGCACCCGGAGGCCGAGCCGGCCCACCGCGGGGAGTAGCGGTTCCGGGTCCGCGGGCCCGTCCGCAGGCACGCGTCCATCACCGGGCGGAGCCGGCTGACCGTGCGGAGCGCCCGCGCTGCGGGCTACCAGGTCGGGTGCGCCAGCATGCCGCCATCGACCACCAGGTTGGTGCCCGAGACGAAGCGCGCCATGGGCGATGCGAGGAAGAGCACCGCGTCGGCGACATCGCCTGGCGTCACCAGGTGCCCCAGGGGGGCGTGCGCCCGCCACCGCCGTACGCCGTCGGGCCAGTTCCGCTCCAGTTCCGCGTTCCAGGTCAGCCCGGGTGAGACCGCGTTGACGCGGATGCGGTGCCTGCCGAGCTCGAGGGCGGCCGCCCGCGTCAGCATGAGGACCCCGGACTTGCTCGCCGCGTAGTGGCCGTGGTCCCAGGCGGGCTGGAGCCCCTCGATCGACGCCACGTTGACCACGGCGCCTCCGGACCCCTGGCCGATGAAGATCCGGGCCGCCTCTCGCGTGCACAGGAAGACGCCCCGCAGGTTGGTGGCCAGCATGGCGTCCCAGTCGGCCGCTGCCTGGTCCAGCAGCGCGCGGGACGGCTGGATCCCGGCGCAGTTCACCAGGACGTCCAGGCGACCGAACGCGTCGACGGCCGCGTCGAGCGCAGGGCCCACCTGGCCCTCGTCGGTCAGGTCGAGCGGAACCGCCATCGCGGTGCCACCCCGGTCGCGGATCCGCGCAACGGTACCGCCCGGCGCCTCGTCCGCGGAACGCGCCGCCACGGCCACCGCGGCACCCGCCTCCGCGAGCCGCTCCGCGACGGCCGCGCCGATTCCCCGGCTGGCGCCGGTGACGAACGCGGCGGAGTCACGCAGGTCGAGCAGCCGATCCACTGCCGGCACCGGCAAGGGGAGCCCGTCGCTGTCCATGGAATCCTCCTCAGAAGCCAGCTGCCTGCCGGCCCGGCACGTCCGCGGTGCGGCCGGGCATCCCCGGTGCGACTGGGCACGTCCGCGGTGCAGCCGGGCGTCCCCGGTGCGATCAGAAGCGACAGACGCGCCGAATCCGTTCGTCGTGCGCAGGGTACCGCCCCGCCATCTCCTCCCATCGCGCGAACTCGACCACCGCGTCAGAGTAGGGCGGGGCCATGAACGTGAGACCAGGCTCCAGTCGCCCATCGGCTCCGCCGCCTGCCAGGTCCCCGGCGGCACCACCAGCTGGGGCCGCTCGCCGGCCTCCAGGTCGGGGCCCAGGACCGGCTCGGTGACCGTGCCGGTCGGATCGACGAGGAGCATCCGGAGCGGGGCCCCGGCGTGGTGGGCCCAGATCTCCAGGTGGGCCAGCCGGTGCAGCGCCGAGAAGTCCGGGCGCTGCACCAGGAAGTAGATCGCGCTGGAGCGCTCGTCGCGCCAGGTCTCGCCGACGAACCCGCCCTCCGGCAGGAGCGGCACCAGGCCGAGCAGTTCCACCACCCGCCGGGCAGTCAGCGGCGTGCTCACGATCCACCAGCCTCCTCCGCGTCGCGGGCGGCCGCGTGCTCCCCGGCCAGCGCGAACTGCAGGCTGACATACGCCAACAGGTCGACCGCCAGGCCGCCCAGCCCGGCGAGCTGCGAGCCGTAGAAGACGAAGACCTGGGTGACCAGGATCCAGGTGAGGAGCCCGCGCTGGAACCAGCGGTATGCCGACACCCGCGAGCCCGGGAATGCCACCACGCCGCGCGCCACCAGGCCTGCCCCCGCCAGCGTCGAGAGCGCCTCCCCGGCGCGCGACACGGTCCAGGTCTGGCTGGTGCCCCCGATCGTCACCGCCAGCGTCAGCACCCCCGCCACGGCCGCGACGGTGTACACGACCACGGCAGCGACCAGCACGCGATCGAACCAGTCGTTGGCCGCGAGGCGCCGGTACGCCGCGACCAGCCGGGCCGGCAGCGCCTCGTACCAGGCCTCGTGCTCCGCCGCGACGGGCAGGGCGTCGACGTATCGGCGTACGTCGCGGGCCAGCGAGGAGCCCGCCGGCGCCCGACGGAGCAGCGCGCGGAGCCGTGCCCGGTCGCTCGGCTCGATCGGGCGCTCCAGGTGTCCCTCAAGCAGGTCGAGCGCGTTGGCCAGCGACTCGCGCGGGGTCAGCTCCTGCTGCCCGGCGATCGCCCGCGAGACCAGGAAGAGCGCCACGAAGACGACATAGATGATCGCGACCGCCGGCCGGAAGAAGTAGTTGTTGTCGGAGGTCAGGAACTTGCCGATCTCGTCGATGAAGGTGCCGAAGCCCAGCCCCGCCACCACCGCGGCGACGTGCTGCACCGGGCGGTCCAGCCAGGCCAGCAGCATGCCGAGGGCGACCAGCATGAGGAGGCCGCCCCACAGCATGTGGGCGATGTGCAGCCCGCCCCCGCCCACGCGCGGGTAGCCGGTCGCCGCCAGGAACGCCCGGATCCCCAGGAACGAGACGACGGCCGCCACGAAGAACGACTCGAACAGTGCCGGAGCATCGGCGTTGCGGAGGTGATGGGCCGGAGAGACCGATCTCACGCGCGGCAGGATACGTCCCGAGTGTGCCGCTCGCCTGCAGGGTTCCCGCGGCGGGATCTGCGAACGCCGCGGCACAAGACGACAAGGGCCGACCGCCGGGCGACACGCGTGTGGCTGCAGCCGCGGATGCCCCCCCGCAGGCTCGTGGACGCCCCACCAGCACGAGGTTCAGGACTATAGTGTGACTGCTAGGGCCCAATCAGCCCTTGACAATCTGCAGATCGATGTTCTCGAAGGGTTGACGGGCTCCATCGCGTTCCCCGATAGTGCGGAGCGTGGTGGTACGACAGGACCGGGATAGAGGGGGCACGCGGTGGAACTTCGGTCGGCTCTGCATGGGGTCTCGTCCCGCAAGCGGCTCATTGCCGGCCTGTCGGCGGCCGTGCTGCTCGCGACGCTCGTCAGCGCGAACGCGCTGGCCAAGTCGAACAAGCCGTTCGAGGTGACGGTCGTGCCTTCCCAGGTTGCCGCGGGCCAGGTCGTGACGATCAAGATCACCGACGATCCCGCGTCAAACCAGTCGCTCGGTTCGGCCGAGCTCGGGCTGGCCGCGGGTTTCTCGTTCGTCCAGGGCTCGGGGTACCCCACCAGCTCCATCAGCGGCTCCACGGTCGGGTTCGTCGACGCCACGACAACGCCGTCCACGTCCACTCCGACACTCCTGGTCCAGAACCTCAATCTGTCGCCGGGACAGACCGCCACGGTCGCGATCGCCGGCCTCAATGGGTGTGGCTCGTTCCAGTGGAACGTCAGCGCGCAGCAGGCGAACCAGTGGAACGGCGGCGGCAACTCCAACTACCTGACCCTCTCCGGCCCGGTGCCGACCTCGACCGTTCTGACGACGTGCCACCTGGCGTTCGTGGCCCAGCCCGCGGATGCAGGGGCGGGCAAGACCATCACGAGCCAGCCGCTGAACCCGGGCGGGACGCCGGCTATCACCGTCCAGCTCCAGGATGAAAACGGGAACCCGGTGACGGGTGTGAGCCTCGCCGTGAAGCTCTCGCTCAACACGATCCAGTTGGACGCCTCGACCAGTGCCGCGAGCCTGAGCGGGACAGGCCCGGTCACGACGAGTTCGACCACCGGAAACGCCATGTTCTCGCCCTCCGTTGCGCCGACGCTCAACAATGGCTACACGAGTGGCGGCGGCACGTTCACGCTCGGCGCGAGCGCGTCGGGTGTTGCCCCGGCGACGTCCAGCCAGTTCCGGATCTGGGGCAACACCTCGGCCTGCACGACGAGCGGGTGCAGCCTGTCGTTCGGCAATCAGGCAGGCGAACAGTTCAGCGTCGCGTCCGGCTCGACGACGGGCGGGCTCGGCGGCTCCCTCGACATCATCCCGAGCCTTGACTGCTCCGCGCAGCAAGACGGCGGCGTGCCGGCTCTGCCCGGCACGAGCGCCGCGGTCATGACGGCAGCCGCGTCGAATGCGACGACGAACAAGACCACGAAGCTCTTCATCCCCGACTCGATCCTGCAGGCGGACGTCTCGACGAACAATGCCACGACGAACCAGCTCAACGCGTTGCTCGAGACGCACTACATGGTGTGCATGAGCGCGCCTCACGAGTTCGCGGTCGCCTGGACCCCGTACGCGAGCGGGCAGGCTGTGCAGGACTTGGACATGACGGCTGCGATGAGTGACGGCAGCACGTGGTATCGCGGCCTGCTGCCCGACTGCCAGGACGTGAGATCGG
>JAJYGO010000415.1 GCA_021785115.1 Chloroflexota bacterium
CGCCCATGCGAGCCCCGCGGCGGTCAGCCAGGCGCGAGCCGCCGTCTGGTAGCGGTGGGTGATGTCCCGTGGGCGCGGCGTGCGCACGGTCCCACGATGGCACGCGCCGGCGCGGGAGTCATGGCCTCGGCTCGCCGCGGGGCAGGCGGTCAGCCGTCGCAGGCGGTCAGCCGTCGCCGGTGGGGCGGGTGATGTCGACGACCTCGGCGCGCAGCGTCCGAAGCAGGTCGTTCGCCGAGACGTGCACGTTGACCCCTCGCGCTCCGCCGCCGATCGCCACGACCTCCGAGCCCGCGACGGCGGCGTCGGCGATCACCGGCCAGGAGTGGGTCGCGCCGAACGGGGTGATTGCGCCGCGCTCGTACCCGGTTGCGCGCCTCGCCTCCTCCTGGTCGGGCAGCGAGAGGCGGCTCACGCCGAGATGGGCTCGCAGCTTCGGCCAGTCGATCTGCCTGCCGCCCGGCACCAGCACGAAGAGGTAGTCGTCCTCCCCGCGCCTGACCACGATCGTGCGGAGCAGGCGCTCGAGGGCGATGCCCTGCAGGCGGGCGCTCTCCTCGGCGCTTCGCGGCCGCTCGGTCTGCACGACCCGGCAGGCGAGCCCCGATCCGGCGAGTGCCCGGGTCGCGGGCGTGTCCACGTGCACCGTCCCAGGGTACCGGGAACCGGTCGGCCGCGACGGGGGCTCCTCCGAACGACGGAGGCGGGGCGCGCCATCGCCGGACGACCATGGACTTCCGTCCCCCCCGAAGGTCCCGGAGAGGCCTGCCCCACCTGACCCTGGCGGGCCTCCCCATCGGCCGACATGCTGGAGGAGGAGGTTAGGCCGGACGGAGGCGACGCGGCCCGACCGACCGGCCGGGCCCGGGTGAGGAGAGCGATGACGTCGGGGCGCCGGAAGCTCGGGGTCGCGGGTGTCGTGAGCGTCGTCGCCGCCCTCGGGCTCCTGTGGTCCTGGCCCACGGCCCTCGGGGTGACGATCGGAGGCAGGATCGGGGTCGAGGCCACGCCCTCGCCGTCCGCGACGCCCTCACGTGCGGGCCCGAGCTCGCTCGCGGTCAGGGCGGCCAGCTTCGATCCAGCCGACTACCTCGCCCGGTATCCGGACGCTCGGGACCTCGCGAGGGCGCTCACCGAGCGCTGCGCGGCGAACGGCGTGAACACCCTGTACGTCAACGCCTACAACGTGCAGTACGGGGCCAACTACCGGACCGCGTACCGGCACAACAGCGAGAGCGACTACGGGCGTCAGGATCTGCTCGGGCGCCTCCTGGAGGCGGCGCATGCCCGCAGGATCCAGGTGGTGGCGGCCATCTATGACCACCAGCACCGGGGGGCGTGGGAGGCGCAGCCCTCCTGGAGGGCCAAGACACGGTCCGGGAGCGACTACAACCCGCCCCGCGTCGACATCCAGTACTTCCTGTCGGTGGGCAATCCCTCCGCGCGAGCGTGGTGGGCCGGGTTCCTCGAGGACCTGCTCCGCAGATATCCGGCTCTGGACGGGATCGAGCTCCGCGAGCCCATCGTGAACTGGTGGGGCGTCAGCGCCGACTACAACCCGGCCCTCACGCGGGAGTTCCTCGCCGCGCACCCCGGGAGCACTCTGGGTGGGGAGACCTGGATCGCCTTTCGCCGGCAGAGCCTCACGCGGTTCCTCCGCCAGGAGATCCGCATCGTCCACCGGGCTCACCGGTTCGTGCACGTGACCACGGTGGCCGACGCCTACGGGTCCGGTCGCCTCATGTCGGCCGAGGACGAGGCGCACGAGACGGGCTTCGACCTCGACGCGCTGCTGTCCGGGGCCGACCGCCCGGACGCGGTGAAGGTCGAGATCATCTGGCAGCAGTGGGCGCGCAGCTACGACTACGTCGTCTTCACTCCGCGATGGACCGGACAGGCGACGCGGGAGTTCCTGAGGCAGGTGCACGGGCGCGCGCCGGTCGTGGTCCACGTCGAGCTGACCGAGTGGCCCGGGCACACGGTCACGCTCGACGGGTTCCATCTCGCGATGGAGGGGGCGGCGGCGCCCGGCGTGGCCGGCGTCGACTTCTTCACGACCTTCCTCGCCGACCGCAAGCGCGCGTGGCCGGTGATCCGTCACGTGTACGGGAAGGCCGACCAGGGCGTGAGGTCGTTCACGAGCCGGCCCCGTGTCCTCGTGATCTACGACCGCGGGGCCGGAGTGCCGGGCGCCGCGCCCGGCCTCAACGACATCCAGGCGCTGTTCCTCGCGAACCTTCTCGGGCACTTCCCCGTCGACTGGGAGGTTTGCACGATGGAGGGGTACCGGGCGGGCGAGCTCGCCGACTACGACATCCTCTTCTACGAGGCGAACGTCTTCGGCGGCGCCTCACCCGTGTTCCTGGCCGACGTCGGCACCTTCCCCGGGGTCGTCGTGTGGATCGGGTCGAACCTCTTCCAGGTCGCAGACCGGCTGTCGCTCCCGCTCCGACAGGACACCCAGGACCTCGTGACCGGGTACTCCAGGCTCCGCTACGGAGGCCGGACCCTCCCGGCCGAGGGGAGCGCGATCCCCACGCGCGTGCGCTCGGGCGCCGTCGTGGAGGCCTGGCTGGAGGGCCGCGCCGGACGCACCCCCTACGCGGTGCGCGGTGGGCGCTTCTGGTACGTGGCCGGCTCGCCCTTCGAGGCGATCGAGACCATGAACGGCCGGTACCTGGCCTTCGCCGACCTGCTGCACGACATGCTCGGCGTGCCCGAGGGCACGACCCGCCGGCTCGCCTTCCTCCGCGTCGAGGACGTGAACCCGCTGTCGGATCCCGATGCCGTGCGCCGGCTCGCCGACGTGTTCGCAGCCCGGCACGTGCCGTTCCAGATCGGGTTCGTCCCCATCTACGTGGACCCCACCCGCGGCCTGGAGGTCCCGCTGTCCGCCCGACCGCGGATGATCGCGGCCCTCCGCTACGCGGTCTCGCGAGGCGCCTCCATCGTGCTGCACGGCTGCACCCACCAGTCCGTGGGGGTGACCGGGGTGGACTACGAGTTCTGGGATCCGGGCGGCCCGGGACCGCTCGCCATCGACAGCGAGCCGTACGTGCGGGGCCGGGTGGAGCGGGCCCTCGAGGAGATGTGGAACGCTGGCTTCCACCCGGTGGCCTGGTCGACCCCGCACTACGCGGCGAGCTCCTTCGACTACGCGATCTTCGGCGACTACTTCACGACGTTCGTCGGGCGGCGCACCTACGGCGTCTGGGCCGGGTCCGACTATCAGCAGTGGATGCCCTACACGGTCGAGGACGTGCACGGCGCGGTCCTGGTGCCGGAGAACCTCGGGTACGTGCGCGACCCCCGTGTCGATCTGGCGCGCATGGTGCGGGACGCCACGAGCCTTCTCTCCGTGCGGGATGCGGTGGCGGGTGGGCTCCTGCACCTCAGCGTGACCCCCGAGCAGGCGGGGTGGCTGCTCGATCGCCTCTCCGGCCTCGGATACGGGTTCCTGGATCTGAACGAGCTCTCGACCGAGGTCCGCACGGAGGAAACCGTCCAGGTCACCGGGAGCGTGACCGCGGACATCGCCGTCCCCTCTGGCTGGTACCTCCAGCAACAGGTCGTCGGAAGGGGCGGCGCGCTGGTCGACTCCGCCCTGATCCGCTACGCGAGCTACGCGCGCCCGAGCCTCTCGCTCGGAGCGAGGCCGGGCGGCAGGATCCTCACCCTCCACGTGTCGGCGTCGGCGAGGGGGCTCCCGGGCCCCGCACGGCTCATCGGGTACCCCGACGTGGCCCCGGCGGGGCTGCTTCGAGCGATCGGTCTCGCGGTCGGGGTGATGACCCTGGCGCTGGCCGCCGTGGGCCTGCTGCTGCTCGTCGCCGCATACGGGGGCATGAAGGCTCGCGGCGGGCGGGGGAGGGGCGTCGAGCCATCGGGGGCCGGCCGGGCGGGCACGAGGAGGTCGTTGCGATGATCGACGCCCTCTTCGTCGGTGCGGTGGTGCTGCTGTGGGCGGCGGTGCTGCACAACACCGTCCTCCTGCTCGCGGCGCGCTCGTTCGTGCTCGGCCGGCGGCGGCGGGCGGGGGGGGACGCGGGGGACGGTGTGGGCGGGGACGGGTGGCTCCCGGGCGTGTCGGTCCTGGTGCCGGCGCACGACGAGGCCCGGGTGATCGACCGATCGATTCGGGCCTATCTGGCGCTCGACTATCCGGTGGACCGCCTGGAGGTGGTGGTCGTCGACGACGCGAGCGCGGACGGGACCGGGGACGTGTGCGACCGGGTGGCCGCAGAGGATCCCCGCGTCCGCGTCGTCCACGTGCCGCGCGGCGAGGGGGGCCGCGGCAAGGCCGCGGCCCTGAACGCCGGGCTGTCCCATTGCCGGTTCCCGCTGCTCGCCGTCTACGACGCCGACAACCGGCCGCGGCCGGACGCGCTGCGCCGGCTCGTCGAGGCGGTGCGCGATCCCGTCCACGACGGGGCGGTGGGCTCCATCGTCAAGGCGAACCGCCGAAGGACGCTGCTGAACCGATTCACCTCCATCGAGTTCGCGGCGTTCCAGTGGATGATCCAGGCCGGGCGGGCGCGCCTGTTCGACCTGGTCCTGCTGCCGGGGACGAACTTCGTCGTCCGGCGCGACGCCGTGGCCGAGCTTGGCGGGTGGGATCCCGACGCCCTCACCGAGGACCTCGACCTCTCGGTTCGCCTGTACGCTGCGCGACGACGGATCGCCTTCGTGCCGGAGGCCGTCTCCGACGAGCAGGACCCCGAGCGACTCCGGCCCTGGTTCCACCAGCGCCTCCGGTGGACCGTCGGGAACCTGTACGTGGTGCGCAAGCACCTCGGCGCGCTGCTTCGACGGCCTCGCTGGCGGACGACCGGCGAGGTGCTCTCGCTTGTGTACTTCCAGGTGCTGTTCCTCTCCGCCCTCATTGCCTCCGACGCGCTGTTCGTCGCCGGGCTCGTCGGAGCCGTGCACCTTCGCGTCCCCGGGCCGTACGTGGCGCTGTGGTTCCTCGCCTTCGCGCTGTTCGTCGCGAGCATCCAACTCACCCAGGCCCTCGAGGGCGAGGACGACTGGCGGACGCCCTTCGTGGCCGGCCTGATGTACCTCACGTACGCGCAGCTCTGGATCTTCCTGGCCCTTCGCGGCCTTGTCACGTTCCTCGTCACCGGAGGGATCGCTTCGTGGACCAAGACCCCTCGATTCGCCGACTGAGCAGGGTGCCGACGCCGGTACGGCGCCCTCTGGAGCTCCTGCTGTTCTTGGGGACGCGCCCGGAGGCGGTCAAGCTCGCGCCGGTCGCGCTGGCGGCGCGCCGGTGTGGAGGCGACGTCCGGGCCCGCCTGGTGAGCTCGGGGCAGCACCCTGCGGCCATGCTCGAGGTGCTGGAAGACTTCGGCCTCGCTGTCGACCGGGACCTCGGGCTGTTCCACACGGGGCAGACGCCGACGGAGGTCATGTGCGCGGCCATGGCGGGGCTGGACCGCGAGCTCGCCGTTCGACGGCCCGACGTGGTCCTGGTCCAGGGGGACACCACTTCGGCGCTCGCCGGTGCGCTGGCGGCGTTTCACGTCGGGGTCCCGGTGGCCCACGTCGAGGCCGGGCTTCGAAGCCACGATCGCCGCAGTCCCTTCCCCGAAGAGATGAATCGGCGTCTGATCGACGCCGTGGCGGACGTCCTGTTCGCCCCCACGCCGCGGGCCGAGCGCAACCTCCTTGCGGAGGGGATCGAGCCCGGGCGCGTCTTCACGACGGGGAACACGGTGTGCGACGCGCTCGCCGCCGCGCTCGAGCCGGGATGGCCCACCGGCCGGCGGAGCGGCGGGAGCACCGGGGGTACCGGGCTGCGCCAGCCGGAGCTCGACGGGCATGCGGGCCGGGTCCTGGTGACCGCCCATCGGCGCGAGAGCTGGGGGGAGCCGATGGACGACATCGCCGCCGCGGTCGCCGCGGCCGCCTCGCGGCTGCCCGCGTTCCAGTTCCTCGCCCCGCTGCACCCGAACCCGCAGGTGCGCCGGTCGTTCCTTCGAATGCCGGAGAACGTCGTCGTCACCGACCCCCTTCCCTACTGGACGTTCGTGCGGGTCCTCGCGGCGAGCGACCTCCTCGTGACCGACTCGGGCGGCGCCCTCGAGGAGGCGGCCTGCCTGTGCGTCCCCACGCTCGTCCTCAGGCGACGGACCGAGCGGCCGGAGGCGTTGGAGGCGGGGATCGCCCGGCTGGTCGGGACCGATCGGGAGGCGGTTGCCCGTGCGATCGAGCGCGCCCTGTCCCGACCGGGCCGCCGGCGCCAGGCGCCGGGCGTCTTCGGAGACGGCGCCGCCGGAGAACGGATCGTGACATGGCTGCGGTGGTCCCACGGGCTCACGGCGCACCCGCCCGCCCCCTTCGTGCCCCTGGCGGGCACCGGTGTCCGCCCTCAGGGCCAGCGGACGCGGACGTGGCCGAACTGGACCTGGGCGTCCTCGGTGTAGAGGCCGAGGGATCCGCGCAGGTACGGCCGCTGGCCGTCGGTGACCGAGACGAGCCTGGCGCCGTTCACCCACACCGTGATGTGGTCGCCGGCCTGCAGGACGCGAACCAGGTACCAGCGCCCCGGCGCGAAGGTCGGGCTGGACCCGGTCGCCAGGAACCGTTGTGCCCCCGGATACGCGGGGTCCTCCTTGCCCAGCTCCCACCCGTTCGCCTTCAGCACGAGGTCGTAGAAGTGGGTGTCGTCCCGGTAGTGCCAGACGACCCAGGCGACCTCCCAGGGGTTGGGGGTCGGGGTGCGGAGTTGCCGGACCGTGCGGACCCACACCGAGAGGTCGAGGCTCCCGAAGGACCTCCGGGAGACGACCATGGTCGCGTGGGTCTCGTCCGGGCGCGTCGAGGCTCGCGGCTGCTCCTGCAGCACCCTGGATGCCCCACGGCGGACGATCCCGACGTGCCCGTAGCCCCCGTAGACGTCGCGCCAGCTCCCGTGCACGCTGCCGTCGGCCCACGAGGTCCCGATGGCGAGCGTCGCGAAGCCGCTTCGAAACAGCAGCCGGGAGGCGGCCGAATCGAGCCGCACCGGCCCCAGGGCGAGCGCCGCGTCCGGGGTGGTCGGTGAGGGAAGCGTCCCCCGGACCGCGAGGATGGT
>JAJYGO010000067.1 GCA_021785115.1 Chloroflexota bacterium
AGGGCCGGATCGTGGCCGACAACGCCTTCGCCGACGCCAATCGCACGTTCGACGGCTCGGTGATCCCGCGGGCCATCTTCACCGACCCGCCGATCGCGACCGTGGGCGAGACCGAGGCCGAGGTCCGGGCTCGCCACACGCCGGCGGTGGCCGCCACGACGCCGCTCGAGTACGTGCCGCGGGCGGGCGCGATCCACAAGACGACGGGTCTCGCCAAGTTCATCGCCTCGACCATCGACGAGCGGGTCCTGGGCGTACACGTCATCGGCGAGTCGGCGCCCGAGATCATCCACGAGGCGGCGATGGCCATGAAGTTCAAGGCCGGGCTGCCCGACTTCGTCGACCTGATCCACGTCTACCCGACGATGGCCGAGGCGCTCAAGATCGGCGCCCAGGCCTTCAGCCGGGACGTCTCGAAGCTGTCGTGCTGCGCGGAGTGAGCCCGATGGACGACACCTACGATCTGGTCATCATCGGCGCCGGCGAGGCCGGCCAGGCCGCGGCGCACCTGGCACGCCACCGGGGCGCGAGCGTGGCCGTCGTCGAGCGCGAGCTGTTCGGCGGCTCGTGCCCGTACTGGGCGTGCATACCTTCCAAGGCGCTGCTCCACGCCGCCGCGGCGCACGCCGCGGGCGGGGCGTACCCATGGCAGCGCGCCTCTGACTTCCGCGACTGGATGATCGTCCGAGAGCAGCCGCGCGACTGGCCCGACGACTCGAGCCACGTCAAGAGCCTCGAGAAGGCCGGCGCGACGGTCTTCCGCGGCAGCGGCCGACTCGACGGTCCCGGCCGGGTCGTCGTCGAGTCCGAGGGCGGAGAGCGGCGGATCCTGGGGGCGAAGGCGATCCTTATCGCGGTCGGCAGCAACGCAACGATCCCCGACGACATCGAGGGCCTCGAGCAGATCCGACCCTGGACCAACCGCGAGGCGACGACGACCCGCGAGCTGCCGAAGAGTCTCGTCGTCCTGGGCGATGGGCCGACCGGGGTCGAGATGTCGCAGGTCTACGCCCGCTTCGGCGTCCCGACGGTCCTCGTCTCGCCGCACGATCGGATCAACCCCAAGGACCATCGACGCAGCTCGGCCGTGCTGGACGCGGCGCTGCGCCACGACGGGGTCGACATCCGGACCGGGGTCCGGGCCACCCGCGTCCGACCCCACGACGGGCACGACGGTGCCCATGTGGTCGAGCTGACCGACGGGGCCACGGTCGCGGGCCACGAGATCCTGCTCGCCGTGGGGCGCACGTACCCGCTGGCGGGCCTCGGGCTCGAGAGCGTCGGGGTCGACGTCGATGACGGCCTGCTCCATCCCGACGAACGGCTCCGGATCGCCGACGGCGTCTACGCCGCGGGCGACCCGGCGGGGCCCGAGATGCACACCCATCTCGCCGTCTACCAGGGCGAGCTCGCGGCCCGCATCGCGCTGGGCGAGGACGTCCGGCCCGACCACACGGCAATCCCACATGCCACCTACACCGAGCCACAGACGGCGGGCGTCGGGCTGCAGCTCGAGAAGGCGCGCGAGCGCGGCTTCGACGCCATAGAGGAGACGACCGACTACGCGACCAGCGCGCCCGGCTACATCGCCGAGGCGGCCGGCCACGTGACGATCGTCGTCGACCGTCGCGAGCGGCTCCTGCTCGGGGCGTTCATCGCCGCGCCAGGCGCCGCCGAGGCGATCGGCGAGGCCGTGCTCGCAATCAAGACGCGCACCCCCCTCGACGTCCTGGCCGACACGATCCATCCGTTCCCGACGACCGTCCGGGTCCTGGGCGGGCTGTTCGCCAAGGCCGCCCACCGGGATCTTCGAGTCCACAAGGAGACACTCGAATGACCGACGCTAGGGATCGCCGCCCCGGCCTACCGGCCGCCGAGCTCCACGAGCGGATCCGCGAGGCGGCGTTCGCCCTGCTGATGACGGAGCGCAGGCCGATCACCACCGACGAGATCGCGGCGGCGGCCGGGGCGCCGCTCGGCGCGCTGCCGGCGATGCTTGACCAGCTCGACGGGGCGGGCTGGATCGACCGCGACGCGGACGGCCGGCTCACCGGCTCGGCAGGGCTCAGCCTGTCCACCGGTCCCCATCGCCTCACGATCGACGGTTCCGAGTTTCGGACCTGGTGCGCCTACGACTCGATCGGGATCGCCGCCGCCCTGGCCGCCGACGCCGCGATCCGGACGACGTGCGCCGTGTGCGGCGCGCCGATCTCCCTCGACACCCGCGCAGGCCAGCCGCCGGCCGGGCTACCGGAGCAGCTCTGGCTGGCCGCGGGTGGAGCCGACCTGCGTGGCGATTTCTGCGATCCGACCGTGCTGCTCTGCTCGCCGGAGCACGCCTCCGTCTGGGCCGAACGGCAGGGCGGCCACGGCCGCGCGGTCGACCTCGCCGAGGCAGCGCGGCTCGGCGCCGAGGGCTGGGCCAGCTGCGTGGCCGCGGTCGACGCCATTCGCAGAACAACGTAGGGCCATAACCCCGAACCCGCGAGGTCGGAGGCACGGTGTGCTCAGGCGCCGAGGAGCGCCTCGGGGAACGCAAAGGTTCCGCGCATGGAGGGTCGGTACGCGGTCAACGGCCGGACCATGAAATATGGCCGCCAGTCATCGACCGGAGCCACGATGCCGTGTTCATCGCCTGGACGGAAGCCGAACCGAGCGAAGAACTCGGGCGGGACGGCGACCAGGCCGACGAGCGGTTCGCCGAGCGCCTCGCTGGCGCCCAGGATCGCGTGCAGGAGCGCCTGTCCGATGCCCCGACCCCGTTGCTCGGGTTCGATGCTGGGTGGAAGCAGCGCGATGGCCGGCTCTGAACCGACGTGGCCGCGCATCCCCGCGATGTGGCCGACGATCTGGCCGTCGTTGTCGAGCGCGACGAAGGACAGCCTCGGCAGCCACGTGTCGCTGGCCCGCAGGCGGTCGAGGAGCTCGGGCGAGGAGACGCTCGTGAACAGCGTGCGAACCGCCGCTTGGTCGCCCCTGGTCTCGCGGCGGACGATCATCGCTCGTCGGTGAAGCGGTACACGCGGGCCGCCAGGGCGAAGGCCGCCAGGAGCCAGACAAGGCCAACACCAAGCTGCCAGCCGTACGCCGTGATGCCCGACCCGGTGACGGCGACGCCCCGGAAGGCCTCGATGAGCGCTGCGTACGGGATGACATACGGGACGATGCTGGGCAGCGGCGCCGGCAGGGCGGCCACCGGCAGGAAGGCGCCGCTGAGCACGAACAGCGGCAGGACCACCGCGCCGCCCACGATATTGGCCGTCGCCGGGTTGGGGGTCAGCCCGGCGATGGCGAAGGCGATCGACAGTGCGGTGAGCACCCCGATCGCCACGATCGGGATCAGCCAGACCAGCTGCGGACCGAAGACGACCTTGGCCCCCATCACCGCACCGATGGCCAGCGCCAGCGCGGAGACGACGAGGCCCAGCACCAGATAGCTGACGATCTGGGCGGCGACGAAGCGTGCGGGGGAGACCGGGGTGGCCGCCAGGCGGCGGAGGACGCCACGGGCCTTGTGGCTGGCGGCGACGGCGACCGTCGTGTCCTGGAGGCTGCTGATCGGCAGTAGGATCGCGAGCCCCGGCACGACGAAGTCGAGGAAGTTGAGGCGGTCGCTGCCCACCCCCAAGACGAGCCCGCCAGCCAGGCCGAAGGCCACCACCTGGACGGGGATCGCGATCTCGGCGAAGACGACGCCGCGCGAGCGCAGCATCATCGCGAAGCTGGCGCGCAGCAGAGGCAGGGTGGCGTTCATCTTGAGCCTCTCAACGCACGAAGCGGTAGGCGCGCGTGGCCGCCGCGCCGAGCAGGACGAGCCACACGCCGGCGACCGCCAGCTCGGGCCCGAAAGCGCTCAGCGGGCGACCGTCGAGGGCGACGCCGCGCATCGTCTCGATGAGGCCGGTGTAGGGGATGACCTGGGCGATCTGCTGGAGCCAGCCGGGAAACGCGGCCAGCGGCAGCATCGCCCCGGTGAACAGGTACAGCGGGAAGCTCGCGTAGCTGTCGAGGGCGTTGGCGTCCTGCGGGCTCTTGGCCAGACCGGCGATGACAAACGCCCACGAGAGGCCGATGGCGGTGATGACGGCCAATACCGGCACCAGCGCCAGCAGCTGCGGCCCCAGCCGCACCGTTGCGCCGAGCGCGCGCCCCGCGACGATGACGGCCACGAAGGTCAGCATCCCCATCGTCGCCCGCGGGATGACCTCGGCGGCGATGAGCTGGGCCGGCGAGACTGGCATGACGGAGAGCTGCTTGAGGACCCCCGTGCTCTTGTAGGTGGCGATCAGGGCCAGAAAGGCATGGCCGTTGCCGAGGGCCACCAGCAGGATCAGCCAGCCGGTGATCCACAGGTTCGTTAGCGAGGTGCTGCCCAGGCTGGTCTCGAGCTGCAGGCTCCGAAAGAGCGCCAGCAGTGCGAGCGAGAGGGCCGGGTAGACGACCATCGTGAACACGAACTCGCGCGAGCGCAGGAGCTGTTTCGTGCTGGCAGCGGTCAGGCGCAGGGTGGCGCGCATCTTCCTTCCTCCCCTCAGTCGCGCAGCTCGCGCCCGGTGAGCTCGAGGAACACGTCCTCGAGGCTGCCGGGCACGACCTCCAGGCCGCGCAGCTCGACCCCGCGCCGGTCCGCCCAATCGAGCAGGGCTCCCACCGCGGCCTTGGGTTCGGTGATCGCGAGCTGGTAGCCGGCCGGGGCGGCGGAGCTGGGCTCGGCGCCATTGGAGGTCGCCGAGGCGCCGGTGACGCCGTCGAGGCCGGTGAGCTCGGTCGGATCGAGCATCCGAGAAGCGGCGAAGCGGATGTGACCAACGCCATGAAGCCCGCCGATCAGGGAGCGCGGCGTGTCGATCGCCACGATCCGGCCGTGGTCGATGATCGCGACCCGGTCGGCGAGGAGCTCCGCCTCCTCGATGTAGTGGGTGGTCAGGACGATGGTCTTGCCCTCGTCGCGGTTGAGCCGCCGCAGCAGGTCCCACAGGGCGTGGCGCATCTGCGGGTCGAGCCCGGTGGTCGGCTCATCGAGGAACAGCACGTCGGGGTCGTTGACCAGGGCCGCGGCCACCGAGAAGCGCCGCTGCTGGCCGCCCGACAGGTGCCGGACGTACGCCTGGCGCTGGTCGGTCAGGCCGACTGTGGCGAGCAGGTCCGCCGCCGCGCGCCGCTTCGGATAGAAGGAGCCGAACAGGTCGAGCAGCTCTTCGAGGGTCAGGAGGCTGAAGAACGAGGTGGCCTGCAGCTGGACGCCGATCAGGCGCTTCACCCGATCGAGCTCGCGGCGGGGATCGACGCCCAGGATCCGCACCTCGCCCGCCGTCGGCCGACGGATGCCCTCGATGATCTCGAGCGTGGTCGTCTTGCCCGCGCCATTCGGCCCCAGCAAGCCGAAGAACTCGCCCCGCCCAACCTCGAAGCTGATGCCGTCGACGGCGCGCAAGGTCCCACCACCCGGTCGGGGATACACCTTGACGAGGTCGCGGACCTCGACCGACGGTGCGACGGAAGTGGCCATCTCGGTGGTCGTCATTATCGGTCGCCCTGCAGGCTCTCGGGACCGGCGCTGCCGGTGGGCGCGGGCGTCCGGTCCCCGTCGAGGTCCAGGAGGGCGGACATCCTCGTCCGCCAGCCGCGATAGAAGGGAAGGTCCCACGCGTCGCACACCGGGAAGATGCGGCCGCCCGGGTGATCGGCCAGCCAGCCCTGTGCCGCCTCGGCGGAGGAGTAGAGGGGACACTCCGAGCAGAGGCCGCCCGGCTCGTTGGTGTCGCAGGCCAGACCCATCGCCTTGATCGGCTCGAGCACGTCGGGGCCAGGCAGCACCAGGACCGCCCCGCGAGGCTCGACGCTCTCGACACCAGCGGGAGTGAACACGACACGGATCGGCGTCCCCGTCACCGGCGATGTCTCCTGCAGCAGCAGGGACGGACGGACCAGGGGTGCGTAGAGGAAGACGTCGGGCGCGCAGCCGGTGACCCCGAATCGGCGGTCGCCGATCTGGACGTGGCGCCGCGGAGGTTGGGGATCGCGTTCGGGGACGACGTGCACGAGCCCGTTCTCGACCAGCAGCGGGGGCCAGCTCATCTGCCGCGCTAGGGCGTCCACCTGGTCCACCGGCCGGGCGAGCACCTCGGCCAGGCGGGCGAGCGAGACGGGCCGCTCGCCGAAGTTGGTCAATCCGATCACCGCGAAGCATTCGGTCATGTAGGCCAGCTCGCCGGTGTTGATGATGCCGTGGCCCGCCACGAAGGCGGCCAGGCCCGCGTCGTGGTGCTCGAGTGCTCCGTGGGGGACGCTCATGATCTGGCTCCTACGGGATCTGTTACAGCGTAGACTTCAACCGTAGGCTATGATGCCACCATCGTCAAACGGCGAGGGAGATCATGACAACCACCGTAGCTGCAACCCGGCCCCGCCTCGACCGTCGCCAGATCCTGGTCGCCGCCCTCGCGCTCGTGGATCGCGAGGGTCTCGAGGCCCTGAGCCTGCGCCGGCTGGGGGGCGAGCTCGGGGTCGACCCGATGGCGATCTACCGTCACGTCGAGGGCAGGGACGGGCTCGAGGCGGGGCTCGCCGAGCTGCTCTGGGACGAGATCGCGCTACCCGAGGCCGGCGACACACCACGGGATGCCCTGCGGCGCCTGGCGTACTCGGTCCGCGATTTGTTCCGCCGGCACCCGGCGGCGGCGCCGCTGGTGCTACGTTCTGCGAACCTCCCGCGCACGGAGCTCGAGCTGTTTCGAGCCTATCTCGACAGGCTGACCGCCGGCGGACTGCCCGAGCCCGCCCGCGTGCTGAGGCCTCTTGTGGCCTACTCCCTGGGTAGCGGATACACCGAATCGACAATGCTGAGCGGACGCTGCGACCTCCGCGATTGGCCGACGGCGTCCGAACGCGACCGGCTCATCGCCCTGGGCCAGACCCTCTCGCCGGGGACGCCCCCGGAGCTGACCGCCGCGGCCGTCGCCCTGATTGCGGATTGCAGCCCTGACCGCTGCTTCGAGGACGGCCTGGCGCTCATGCTCGCAGGGCTCACCGCGAATGCCGCCGCGCCGATGCCGTTCGCCAATTCCCCGAAG
>JAJYGO010000053.1 GCA_021785115.1 Chloroflexota bacterium
CCCGGGCCTGGGTCGTCGACCGCCGGACGGGCCTCTCGGCGGACAGCGGCCGGGCGTCCGCCCTCGCCGCCTGGGACGCCTCGGCCACCGCGGCGGAGTCCTCCGGCTACACCCAGGCGAGGTCGTCGCGGCTCGCCGCCGCCGCGGGCCAGGTCGCGGCCGACAACGCGGCCCGCAACGCGCAGCAGGCGGCCGAGGCGTCGAGCCCCGCCAGCCGGGCTGCCCGCGCCGGCGCTCGTCGCGGGCGGGATCTTCGTAGGAGCCCTCGCGGTCGGGGCCTGCGTCTTCGGGGGCTGCGAGGCCGCCGCGGTCGCGATCGGAGGCACTGCGGTCGTCGAGGCGGGCGTCGCCGTCGCCGGCGCGGCATGCGAGCTCGCCTGCGGCGCCGTCGCGAACGCCGTCGAGGGCGAGGGGCAGCCGGCCATGGAAGAGGCGACAACGGCGCAGGTGTCGGGCGGCGCTGAAGCCCTTGCCGCTCGTGCGCAGCAGATCTCGCAACTCCTCGACCCGATTGCGCAGCGGATGCGGACAACGAGTGTGATCTCCACGCTCCAGGGGCAATCGGTCGTTAGCAGCGGAGGCGTCGATCTGAGCCGAGTGCAGAGACTGGCCCTTAGCGCAAACGAGATCGCGGCACGGGCACCTGGCCTTCATGCAGAGGTAACCGGCATTGCGACGACTCTCGACCAGGGGCTCACTCCAACAGCCATCGGAATCGCCGGCGGCCCTGGGGCGTTCTGCCCAGCCTGTGCCTCGTATCTTGAGGAGTTCGGGGCGACAATCTCAAGTCCAACAACTGCTGAATGGCTTGGTCCTAAGTAGGGCAACGGAGTGGTGGTCAGAAAGTGGATGACTTGCGGGCCTTTCGTGATCACCTCATCTCGGCCGGAAGGGCGATGCGCCCGCCTGCGCGAGCCGCGTTCGCCGCCGCGCGCGCTCAGCGCCTGCTCGTGTCCGCCCAAGCGCGGCAGTCTGTCCCCGCGCCTGTCGAGGCGCTGGCCGCTGATGGCATCCAGCTGGCATGGCAATACGCTCTCGGAGCTCGAGTGGAGCGGGAGCAGCTCTCCCGCTCCTACGAGGCCCTTGCCTCAGCGGCCACCGATGATGAGGATGCGGACGCACCCGGCGCTGGCGTCAGGGTCAATCTTCTCGCGCTATCCGCCTATGCGGTCGCGGCGGCGCTTGACGAGAGCGCTGATGTCCTTGACTGGGTGAACCAGCGGGTGCTCGAGGTGCTCGACAGCGATATGGAGGATGCACGACCGTCAACCACGGGCGACGAGGCCGGGCGAAAGATCGAGTTCGCGTGGTTCTGGGACCGCCCCGAGGTCCAGGTCGAGGTTCAGCGCGAGGAGCGCGACCTCTCCGAGCTCACGCGCGATGCATCGCCGAGCACCGTGGAGCAGGTTCGGAGCAGGACCCTCCTCGAGGGGATGCTCCTTGGTTGACGACGGCGACCACTCAGGGCCGGCCGCCCGCCTTCCCGTGGAACTGACGCCTGGGCAGGGCAGTCCGCAGGCTGGTGGGTACCCGTGCGTGTGCTGCGGCCATCTCGTCTTCGAGGAGCCGATCGACAGCCACGACATCTGTGCGGTCTGCTTCTGGGAGGACGATGGAGTACAGGCGCGTCATCCGACCTGGAGAGCGGGCGCGAACGTCGTCTCGCTCGTGGAGGCCCAACGGAACTACCAGAAATCCGGGGCCAAAGAGCCGAGGGTCCTCAGTCTCGTGAGGGCCCCTCGTCCTGATGAGCCGAGGAGCCCTGACTCGGTGGGGCGCGACGACCGCGCTCGCCTGGGGCGTCGCGGGCACCGACGCCTACGCGTACGTCGGTACGAGCTCGACCGCCCGGGAGGTGTCGAACACGGGCGGCTCGGGCGTGACGACCGACTCCGCTGTGGACGCCGCGGGGAGGTACGGCCTGCGGGCCGGCGCGTCCGCGGCCGAGAGTTGAGACAGTGCAGGGTGGGCTTGACTGCCCGACCCGCCGGTCGCGACACTGTCCTCGGCGGAACGCGCACTTCCTGCGTGCGGCACCGCGGGATCGAGCCGCAAGTGCAGCGGCCGGCGCAGGGAGGACCGACCGCACCATGGCATCGCGCGCATCCCGCCGCGCCGACGCGCGCCGCACCGGCCGCCGGGCGGCCGCCGGCGGCTCGAGGACGCCGCCGATGCGTTGGGTCGTGGCGTGCCTCGCCGCGGTGGTGGTGCTGTGCGCCGGCATGCTGGCCTTCGCGGGCTGGCGGGCGCTCGACGACAGCGACTGGCACGCCGCGGTGACAATCGACGGGCACGCGTTCGGGCGGGCCGACGCACGAAACCGCCGGGCCGTCCTGGAGGCGCTCGACGCCGCCCGCGACCAGGTCGCGGACGGGCTCGTGCAGGCAGGGCTCATGACCGAGGCGGAGCGGACGGCGGCCGTCGGGGACGCCTCGACGCGCGACTACGCCTCCGCCGTCGCCGCGAGCCTCGCGCGCGACGTAGCGGTCGCCGCCGAGGCGAGGGCCGACGGCGTCGCGCAGCCCGCCGCCCCGAGCGCCGCCGACGTGTTCGCAGGACAGGCGTACGCGCCGTTCGGGCGGCGAGTGGCGTGGCTCGAGGTGCGGGCGCCGCTGCGGTCCCCGGACCCGTCCGTCCCCTCGTCGGACTGGCCGCGTCCGCCAGGCGGCGGCGCGACCGACCCGGCCGTGCTCGCTGCGCGTGACGCCGTCGCCGCGAGGGCGGCGCGGGAGGCGGGACGGGACGCCCTCGGCGATCAGCCTCGCGAACTCATCGCGCTTGTCGTGCAGCGGCTCCGGCCCTCGGCGGCCCATCGCAACTCCTCGTGGGTGTTGCGACGCTCGCCAGATTCCGCCTGATCGTTCCCAGAGGTGCGCTGCGTCGACCGATTCGGGCGGCGACTCGGACGGCAGCTCGTCGGCGCCGAGTGCGGCGAGGGCCGCCAGGGCTTGGTCTCCGCGATGTCGGCGCACGAACAGCCGAGGTGTTCCGCGGTCGAGCGTCTCGACGGCGCCGGTCCACGTCCCGCCTTCGCCGTGCGCAGCGGCGACGACCACGCCGGCGTCCGCGAGGCCCTGAACGACCTTGTTCCGGTCCATCGCCGTGCGGACTGAGAAGCCCGCGCCGGGGACGTACGGCGTGATCAGTGCGAGCCGTCCGTCGGCGAGCGCAGCACGCATGGCGGGCTCGCGGATGCGGCGGTCGAGGTGGTCCGAGGGGACGCCCACGGCCGCCCCGCCGGCTTCGATCGCCGCGGTGAGCGCAACGACGTCGATGCCGGCGGCCGCCCCTGTGACCACGCAGGAGCCGCCGCGGACCAGTGCGCAGGCGAGGTCCGCGGCGAAGGCCATCGCTTCAGGCGAGGCCTTCCGGGAGCCGACGACGGCCGCGCCGCCCGCGTCGAGGAGTGAGCGGTCGCCGGCGCCGAAGAGGACCGGCGGCGCGCCAGTCCCCAGCGCCTGCCGAAGGCGCGACGGGTAGTCGGGCTCGATGGCGCACAGCGCCCAGATGCCCCGGTCCGCCAGTCGCTCGATCTCGATCGACACAGGGCCGGCAGCCGAGAGCAGCTGGCCCATCCGGGCGGCCGCGTCGGCCGACACGCCCAGCGTCTCGGCGATCCGGGATGGGCCCATCTCGAACAGACCGCACGTACGACCCGCGGCCGGCCTGGTCGAGCAGGACGAAGGCGTCGAGCATCGACCCCATCGCGCGGAGCCGACCTTCTTTCGCCGGGGTCATGCCGCGGCCGCGAGCCGCGACCGCGTGCAACTCGTCCGCGAGGAGCTGGCGGTCGCCGCCCTGCCTGAAGTAGGAGTCGGCGACCTCGTAGAGCCAGCGCTGCTGCAGGTACGAGAAGCCGCCGCCGTCGGCCTTGAAGCGAGCGCGCCTCGCGCCGAGGTCGAGGGCCGGGTTGCGCGCGAGCTCACGCACGTCGGAGAGGGTGAACACCCCGGGCGCGGCCATGGGTCAGTGTTCGCGGTCGATCGGCGGGTGCGGGTCCGCCCGGGCGATCGTGTCCGACGAGCGGATCCTGCCGTCCTGCCCGTGCGTGATGACCTCGGCGCCGCCGGTTCGGCGGGCCAGGTCCTTGGCGGCCCGCTCCGCGGCCTCCTGCGTGGGCTGCCTCGGGATGCTCGAGCGGCTCCCGCCCGCGCGCGTGCCGCCCCAGCCGTCGGGCGATTGCGTGACGTGGATCTGCCTGGGCGTCTGCTTCGTCATCTCGGCCGTCGCCTTGATTCTGGCGGAGACCAGGGCCGAGCCCGACCGTCGCGGCGCGGTCGGCGCCGCCTGGCGTGGCTCGAGCGAGACTCATTGTATCCGAACAGGCGTTCACGTCTACAGACGGCCACGAGCATCCTGCTGGCCACCACCAAGCCGCTCACCCCAACTTCAGGGACGATGCCAGGAATCGCGCTCGGGAAGGCCTTGCGCTGTATGTTTCGGCGTCACATACTACTGTCATGACGCAGGATGTTACCTCGAAACTGACAATCCGAACGGAGACGGCCGTCGTCGACGCAGCGCTGCGCCACGGCGGGGTCTTCGAGATCGACGCGCGCGGCGAGCAGGTCCGCGAGCTCGCGGCGGCCGGGGTCCCGGCGAGCCCGAGCTGGCTCGCGTCCGTCCTGGACTCCCTCGTCCGGCGCGGACGCGCCGTTCGCCTCGAGCGCGGCGCGTACGCCGTGACCGACGCGTTCGGGCACGTCGAGCCGTTCGCTGTCGGCGGGTATTTGGTGCGGCACGGCTACGTGTCGCTGTGGTCGGCGGCGGACCACCACCGGCTGACGACCCAGGACGTCTCCACCGTGTCGGTCGTCACCGACGTGAAGAAGGCCGCGGTCGAGATCGCCGGCACGGGGTACGAGGCCGTGTTCCACCGGACGTCGGCCGCCCGCGTCTTCGGCTTCCGGGACGTGAGGATCGGCTCGACCCGCGCGAGGATGGCCGACGTCGAGAAGATGCTCATCGACCTCATCTGGTTCTACGGGACGCCCGGGACGCCCGACGCCTTCCAGACGATGGCGATCTGGCGGGTCGCCTTCGAGCAGCGGCAGGCGAACGGGTACCGCCTCGCCGACTACGCCGCGCGGATGGACAGCCCGCGGCTCGTCCGCAGGATCGGCCACCTGCTCGACGTCTACCGCCAGCCCGGCGCCGACCGGCTGCCCGACTGGCGCAGGGGCGACCGCAGCGTCATCCCCCTCCTCCCCGGCGTCTCGTCGAGCGGGGACGTGTCGCAGAAGTGGGGGGTCCGCGCATGAGGGCCGCGCCCAACCACCCGGCCACGAACACCGACTTCGGGTCCGCCGCCCTCCACGCGATCGCCACCGACCCGAGGCTGGCGAAGCTGCGGACGGTGCTGGTTCTCAAGGGCGGCGCCGCCCTCCTGCTCGGCTACGACAGCGGCCGGGCGACGCGTCGCGACCTGGACTTCGACGTGAGGTCGCAGGTCGCCATCACGGACGCGGACGCCGCGGCGCTGCTCAACGCCCTCGACGCGTGGAACGCGCGCAACGCCGACATCGTCCGTCCCGGCCTGAAGGCGCAGAAGATCCGCAACATCGCCTTCACGGACCCCCGGTCGGGCGACGAGGGCACGATCGAGATCCAGATCAGCAAGCGCAACATCCCGCCGACCCTCCACCACCTGATCCGCGACCTCGACTACGGCGATCCGCTCACGGGCAGGCGGTTCCAGTTCCCGACCATGTCGCGCGAGGCGATCGCAGCCGAGAAGGCCGTCCGGGTGTTCAAGGTCACCGACAAGGACGGGAACGCCATGCCGCTGCCCCCGGTGAACGACCTGTACGACATCGGGTTCATCGCCGAGACCTATCGCGCCCTCAAGATCGGCGAGGTCAAGACCGCCTTCAACCTCCTCTGCGCCGACGAGGCGAAGGAGGGGAAGACCAAGTTCGTGCTCGATCCCGCGCAGCTCGACCAGGTCGCACGGCGGGCGATGGCGGCCAAGACCACGCGAGACCTCATGGGCGACGGGCGAGTCCTGCAGGGCGTCACGTTCGAGACGGCCCGCCGGCGGGTGCTGACGGGCATCAGGAGCGTGAAGGGGCTCGTGGGTCTGCCGGCCGTCCTCCCGCCGCCGCCCGGCACCGCCGCTCGCAAACCCTGACCTCGCGGGGGCTCGCGCTGGTAGAGGACCTCTCCCACAGACCGCGAGAGGCTGGCACGGCAAGGACTTGCGTCACGCCCCGGCCGGCCCTCAAGGCCGCCATCGGTACGCTCGCCAGGCGGAACGGCGGCAGCGCCTTGCGTCAGCGCCCCTGCAGCCAGCCTCCTGGACGTCCCGAGGGATCCGGCAGCACCCCCGCCAACACCAGTCGTGCCTCAAGTCCCTGCCGGCATTGGAACCGTGACGCAAAGGGCTGCTGGAGTCCTGCCGCCGCACGGGGACCCCGCGTTCGAGCACTTGTGACGCAAGTCCTCGCCATGATTCCGCGCGATCGCGGCCGGTCAGGAACCCATCCCGAATGGCGCGGGCGACAGTCGGCAGGCCTTGGAACCCGGAGTCGCGGCAGGGACTTGCGCCTACCGCACCTCTCCGACCGGCAGACTCCTCTGGCAACCGGGCCGGCCGCCCGATTGCCCCTGAATTTGGCCGGAATGGCCACCTGTTGGGGCAAACGCGTTGCGGCCACCAATTGCCCGATAGGGCGGGCAGGCGGGGTTCTCGGACTGTGGGGGCTCTTGCGTGAGCAAGGAGACCCGGCCCCGGGCGCTCGACCGTCCCTGCCGCGTCCTCGGACCTGCCGTGAGCTGCCCAATCGCTGGGTCTTGACGGCATGAGCTCTTTTCTGCACACTGCGCAATGCGCACTTTTCTGCGCAATGTGGAATGAGTGGAAAACCTCCCATGACGACGATCTCGAACATCAGCGCGACCGCCAGGGCGCGCAGGCGCGAGATGGGGCTGACGCAGGCGGACCTGGCCGAGCGGCTCGGCATGTCTCGCCGCTGGGTGGCCCAGTTCGAGCGCGGAGGCGGCGGCGGAGCGAGCCTCGAGGACGTGCTGCGCCTCCTCGCGGAGGTCGGACT